>JAQIBQ010000398.1 GCA_027859005.1 Prolixibacteraceae bacterium
TAACGCTCCATTCGTCTTGCTGAAGTGTGTAAACCGTTACCTTCAATTTGTGTCCTAATTTAAAAGTCACATCACACTTTTGTTCTCCATGTTCATCGATTACTATTTTTCCATTTGCACCAAAATAATAAGTACTATCGTTTTGTGCATGTATCAAAAAAGGAATACAAAGGAGGAATATTTGAATTATAAGTTTCATAATTACAATAAATAGATGTGTTACTAAAGTTAGTAATTTGATTTCAAAATTGGAATTCGACTGCCACAATCGTTGATTTTTGAACAATTCGGTGAGTTTTTCAAATATCCACAATAAAATACAATCGTTTGCATTACAAACTTATCAACAGCATTAGCAATCAAACTATCAATACATTAAACAACTTTCACTCTTTATAAATAATCTAAATTCCTCGATATGTTTTAAAAAAGTGCATTTCTCATTCTATACTTTGTAAAATCCGTATAGTTTTGCAGTCAAGTTCAAGATAAAACCTGAATGGATTCGAAAAAAGAGGTAACACATAATGGCTTTGTAAAAGAGCTTGGAAAACGAGGAATAAAGGTTGGGATAATTGTTCAATCGGGTTGTGCTAGTTGTCAGATTAACGGTTCATGTAACATGAGCGAACAAACTGACAAGGAATTGGACATCGATTGCGATCCTTCACCCTTCAATTTAGGACAAAAAGTGGTTGTTCATTTAAAATCTTCGCAAGGCATGAATGCACTTTTCTTGGGTTATGTATTACCATTTATTGTTTTACTCACTGTAATGATAATTGCAAATTACTTAACATCCAACGAGGCTATTATTGGTGTAGCAGCTCTTGTTTCACTAATTCCCTATTATGTAGTTCTGTATTTATACCGAAATAAAATTAAAAAGAAATTTACTTATGTGGTCAATCCGCTCAAATCATAAACTATGAGTGCGTCGCTTATTTATACAATTATTACAATTAGTTCGATTGGTATTACAGCAGCTGTAATTCTGTATTTCACCGCTCGAAAATTTTACGTCTACGAAGATCCTCGTATCGACGATGTTGAAGAAGCTTTACCAGCTGCCAATTGTGGTGGATGTGGTTTTGCAGGTTGCCGAGCTTTTGCCGAGGCTATTGTAAAAGACAACTCCCTTGACAACAAGTTTTGTCCAGTTGGTGGAAACGATACAATGAAAAGCGTTGCCAACATAATGGGATTAGTAGCCGAACAAAAGGCCCCTCGAACAGCAGTTGTGCGATGTAACGGTACTTGTGAGCATCGTCCAAAAACGAATCAGTTCGAAGGTGCTACAACATGTGCCATTATGAGCATGAGTTATGGTGGCGACACTGCATGCTCTTATGGATGTTTAGGCTGTGGAGATTGTACCACCGTGTGCGATTTCGATGCCATTCATATGAATCCTGAAACTGGCTTACCTGAAGTTGACGACGATAAATGTGTGGCTTGTGGTGCCTGTGTTGATGCTTGTCCGAAATCTCTAATCGAGTTAAGGAAACAAATGCCTAAGCACCGTAAAATATATATTTCGTGTAGAAATGAAGACAAAGGAGGACCGGCTAAAAAGGCCTGTAGCGTAGCTTGTATTGGATGTGGAAAATGTGAAAAAGAATGTAAATTCGAAGCCATCACCATTGCAAACAATTTGGCATTTATCGATTCAGATAAATGTAAATTGTGTAGGAAATGTGCTCCAGTGTGTCCAACCAATGCAATTCAGGAGTTGAATTTTCCACCCCGCAAGGTAAAACCAGTTGTTGAAGAAACGACAAAAGAGGCATAAGCAAAACAATAATTAACAAAGAGTAGTAATCAGTTCTTCCTTGAACTTAAAAAGGATTAAAATGCTGAAAACATTTAAAATAGGAGGTGTTCACCCAGCAGAAAATAAACTTTCTGCACACAAAGCCGTTGAACAACTCCCACTTCCAAAAACCGCAACCATTATGGTAGCTCAACACATTGGAGCTCCATCGAAGGTAATTGTTCAACGAGGCGATGAAGTGAAAGTTGGGCAAATTATTGCTCAAAGTGCCGGATTTGTTTCAACTAATATCCATTCATCGGTTTCGGGTAAAGTAATGAAAATCGATACGGTTGTTGATAGTTCTGGTTATAAGAAAAATGCAATTGTAATTAATGTAGTTGGAGATGAATGGGACGAGAGTATCGACCGTTCAACGGAATTAGTTACCGATACCGATTTAGATGCCAAAGCTATTACCGACAAAATATTAGCAGCAGGTATAGTTGGCCTTGGTGGTGCAACCTTCCCTACTCATGTTAAACTTTCTCCTCCGCCAGGAATGAAAGCAGAGGTACTTTTAATTAATGGAGTTGAGTGTGAACCTTATCTTACTGCCGACCACCGATTGATGCTTGAAAAAGGCGACGAATTAATGGTTGGTACCAAAATATTAATGAAGGCACTAAATGTTAATCGTGCTGCAATTGGAATTGAAAACAACAAGCCCGATGCCATTAAGCACCTTAAAGAACTTGCAAAAAAATATGAAGGCATTGAGATTTGCCCATTAAAAGTACAATATCCTCAAGGTGGTGAAAAACAATTAATTAAAGCAGTAATTGGCCGCGAAGTACCTTCGGGTGCATTACCCATTGCAGTAGGTGCTGTTGTAAATAATGTAGGAACAGCTCTAGCCACTTACGAAGCAATAATTAAAAATAAACCATTAATTGAACGCATTGTAACCGTCACAGGCAAATCAGTTGCAAATCCTTCTAATTTTATGGTTCGTATTGGAACCCCTACCAGCCAATTAATTGAAGCTGCCGGTGGTTTACCAGATGATACTGCAAAAATTATTAGTGGTGGTCCTATGATGGGGAAAGCCGTTTCAAACATCGAGGTACCAGTAACCAAAGGCACATCAGGTATCCTTATTATCAAAGAAGAAGAAGGACACCGCAAGCCAATGCAAAACTGCATCAGATGTGGACGCTGTGTTAGCGTTTGCCCAATGGGACTTGAACCGTTCTTGTTAATGACTCTTTCTGAAAAAAATACTTGGGATAAAAGTGAAGAAGAACGTGTGATGGATTGTATTGAATGTGGCTCGTGCAGTTACACCTGCCCGGCTAACCGTCCTTTATTAGACCATATCCGTTATGGTAAAATGACTGTTGGAGGAATTATTAGAACTAGAAAATAAAAAGCTAATGGCTAATAGCTAAAGGCTAGTGGCTTAAAACAAAATAGAAATGAGCAAATTACTAACCATTACACCATCGCCACACATGCACCAGGGCGATTCGGTTAATAAAATCATGTACAGTGTAATTTTTGCATTGCTTCCCGCATTGATATGGTCTTTTATTGTTTTCGGACTTTCGGCAGTTGCGGTAACATTAACTGCAGTTGTTGCCTGTATTGTAATCGAATGGGTTATTCAAAAATTTTTGATAAAAGGGGAGCCTACCATTAAAGATGGAACAGCTATTTTAACCGGCATTTTGTTGGCAATGAACGTTCCTGCTAGTTTACCCATTTGGATAATTTTTATTGGAGCATTAGTCGCCATTGGTGTTGGTAAAATGTCGTTTGGAGGTTTAGGTCAAAACGTTTTCAATCCGGCACTAGTTGGTCGTGTATTCTTGCTTATCTCCTTCCCTGTTCAAATGACAAGTTGGCCAAATGTTTCAAAAACACTTGTAGATGCAACTACTCAGGCAACTCCGCTTGCCATTGTAAAAGAAGGAATCAAAAACGGCACTCCTATTTCAGACTTAATGGCTGAAATACCAAAATACACCGAACTACTAATGGGTAACATGAGTGGTTCTGTTGGTGAGGTCTCGGCAATACTACTTCTTGTTGGTTTAGTCTACATGCTTTTAAAGAAGATAATTACCTGGCATATTCCTTTTACAGTACTAGGAACCATTTTTGTTTTTGGTGGTATTCTTTGGTTGGTAAACCCCGATCAATTTGTCGATCCTGTTTTTCACCTTTTAACCGGAGGTGCAATGTTGGGAGCAATATTTATGGCTACCGATATGGTAACATCACCAATGTCGAAAAAAGGACAAATCATTTTCAGTATAGGCATTGGTTTAATAACGGTAAGTATTAGAACATGGGGTTCATACCCTGAAGGTATTTCATTTGCAATTCTAATTATGAATGCATTCACGCCTTTAATTAATAACTATGTGAAACCTAAACGATTTGGGGAGACTAAATAATGGCAAAACTAGAATCATCATTTAAAAACATGGTTATTGCTCTATTTGGAGTAACACTAATTGCATCGGCAGCACTAGGTTTAGTGAACGATGCGACCATTGAACCCATTGCAAAAGCTGAAATGGAAAAACAAACCAATGCAATTGCAGCTGTTCTAACTGAATTTGATTCACTTGGTATAGCCTATAAGTTTCTTCCAAGCGAAGGAAAAGACAGCATTCAAATTTTCCCAGCTTTAAATGCAGAGGGTGAAATCATTTCAAATGCAATAAAATCGTACACCTACAAAGGCTTTAGTGGTTACATCGAAGTTATGGTAGGAATTAGCAACGATGGAATTATTTCTGGCTATCAAGTGTTAAAACATGCCGAGACTCCCGGATTAGGTTCTAAAATGGGCTTATGGTTTAGCAATGCTGAAAAACCAAATCAAAACGTAATCGGTAAATCAATGTCAGCAGGTTCTTTATCTGTATCGAAAGACGGAGGTAGTATTGATGCCATTACAGCGGCAACAATATCATCACGTGCCTTCCTCGATGCTGTTAACCGTGCCTATTCAACTATTAACGAAAGTGGAATTTCCACTCAAAAAGAATAAAGGAGAAAACGTATGAATCAATGGAAAAATTTCACCAAAGGATTTATTAAAGAAAATCCTGTATTTGTCCTTTTATTGGGAATGTGTCCTACTTTGGGAACAACCGGTTCGGCTATTAACGGATTAAGTATGGGACTGGCCACAACTTTTGTTTTGGTTATGTCGAATATTGTAATTTCACTAATTAAAAACCTGATTCCCGACAAAGTTCGAATTCCTGCATTTATCGTGGTTATCGCAACTTTTGTAACCATTGTTCAAATGGTTATGCAAGCTTATTTACCTGCATTATTTGAAAGTCTAGGTCTCTTTATTCCACTTATTGTAGTTAACTGTATTGTTCTTGGACGTGCCGAAGCATTTGCCTCGAAAAATTCAGTTGGTTCATCCGCTATAGATGGCATAGGTATCGGCCTTGGTTTTGCTTTTGCATTAACCATATTGGGTGGTGTAAGAGAATTACTCGGTAGTGGGAAAATATTCAACATTACCATTTATCCCGAACAATACGGAATGTTGGTATTCATTTTAGCTCCTGGAGCTTTCATTGCCTTGGGATATATTATTGCCATCATCAACCGATTGAACAAACAAAAAGCATAGCACTTAATCTGAAAAACATTCTGTTATGGAATACATTATAATAATTATATCAGCCATTCTTGTCAACAACATTGTACTTAGTCAATTTTTAGGAGTTTGTCCTTTTTTAGGCGTTTCGAAGAAAATTGAAACTGCAATTGGTATGACAGGTGCTGTTACCTTCGTAATGGTATTGGCAACCATAGTAACATTTCTTATTCAACATTATATTCTTAATCCTTTGAATATTGGATACCTTCAAACCATAACCTTTATTCTAATTATTGCTGCATTAGTGCAGTTGGTTGAGATTATTTTGAAAAAGGTAAGTCCATCGTTGTATCAGGCTTTGGGCGTATTCTTGCCTTTGATAACAACAAACTGTGCAATTTTAGGAGTTGCTATTTTGGTGATCCAAAAGGACTTCAACCTAATGCAAGGTGTGGTATATGCTATAGCAAATGCGCTTGGTTTTGGACTAGCCCTAATTATTTTTGCAGGCCTACGTGAACACACCGACTTACAAGATGTTCCAAAAGGATTGAAAGGCGTACCTATTGCATTGATTACAGCAGGTATACTTGCAATGGCTTTTATGGGTTTCTCTGGCATTGTATAGACTAGTTTTCTGCTTTTTACAACTAAAATACAGATAAGATATAACAACAAAAGAATCGGCATATTGTCGGTTCTTTTCATTTTCAATTTAATGCAAAAAAAACCGTCCAGTGGGGGACCGGACGGCAATGAGAGTTAATATATTGATAGGGAGAATTAAATTTTCATATCAAAAGTGATGATTTATTTCCTCGAAACAAAAAATATACTGCAATATGAACCATTTGTTTAACCA
>JAQIBQ010000261.1 GCA_027859005.1 Prolixibacteraceae bacterium
TTAATTATAGTTGCACTCGGATTAAAATTGGCAAGTGATCAATCAAGCTGGTTGTTTGGTATTCTATTGGCTTTGATCATTGCTGTCATCGGTTATTTTCTGCAACGCAAAGTTAAAAAGAGTCCGGCTGGTGCAAAACGTGCCGTAAAAATATTATGGGATGCCATACCGAGTTTAATGCTTTTGGTGATTGTTATAGGTGGAATTGTGGGTGGTTTCTTTACTGCAACAGAAGCTTCGGCAGTAGCGGTGTTGTATGCTTTTGTGTTGTCGCTTATTTATGGCGAAATCACAACAAAGGATATTCCACGAATTATGTTGGAATCGGTGAAAACTACATCAATTGTAATGCTGTTGGTTGCAACTTGTATTGGCTTGTCTTGGATTATGGCCTACGAAAATATACCGCAGAATGTTAGTAATGCACTCTTGGGAATAAGTGATAATAAGATTGTTATCTTACTACTTATTAACCTTATTTTACTGGTAGTAGGTATTTTTATGGACATGACCCCTGCGGTATTGATTTTCACACCTATCTTCCTTCCAATTGTTACAGGTCTTGGACTCGATCCAGTTCATTTTGGAATTATTATGGTGCTTAACCTAAGTGTTGGTCTTTGTACACCACCGGTAGGTTCGGTATTATTTATTGGTTGTAGTGTGGCAAATGTTAAAATAGATAAAGTGATAAAGCCTTTGTTGCCAATGTTCATTGTTATGATTATTAGTTTGTTGTTAGTGACCTATGTCCCTCAAATTAGTATGTGGTTGCCAACGTTATTTGGATTTTAATACTATATAAAGTAATAATAGCAGCTTGAAAGGCTGAATAAATAGAAATAGAATGAAAAAAATTGGGAAATATTCATTTGGCGTAGGTGATCGATTTGGTCATCAAGGCAAAGCTCAGTTGAAGGCATTTATTGCTGCAAAAGAGCAATTAGGAATAGACATAACTCCAGTATGGAATAAATCGAACCGCGAACATACAACCATTGGGACACAGCCTTCAGAAGTGCGTGTTGAAGCCGATCAAGCAGTTCAAGAATTGGGATGGGCCGGCGATTATTTTGTGGATGCCGACCATATCAATTTTAGCAATGTTGAATCTTTTGTGGAACCGAGTGATTTTTTTACCATCGATGTGGCCGATTTTATTGGAGATGCAGCTCCGGCTGATAAAATTGAAGCTTTTTTGGCTAGCCATAAAAGCTTCTTAGGTAAATTGGAAATCCCTGGTATTGATGAATCTTTTGATGTAAGTGAAGAAGGGTTGACTTCTTTTGCAAATAACTACTTAGTAGCTATTGAAGAAGCGGCTAAAGTATATTGTTATTTGGTAGAGAAAAAAGGCGAAGGTAATTTTGTGCCAGAAGTATCGTGTGACGAAACAGATACACCTCAATCTCCTTTGGACCTGTTCTTTATTATAAAATTATTGGCCGATAATAAGGTGCCTGCACAAACCATTGCTCCGCGTTTTTCGGGGCGTTTTAACAAAGGAGTCGATTATGTGGGTGATGTTGCCCAGTTTGAAAAGGAATTTGAACAAGACCTGTTGGTAATTGACTTTGCCGTTAAGCAATTTGGATTGCCCGATAACTTGAAATTAAGCGTTCATTCAGGCAGCGATAAGTTTGCGATTTACCCTATTATCGGGAAGTTGATTCGCAAACACAATACTGGTATTCATATTAAAACAGCAGGAACAACGTGGTTGGAAGAAATTGCCGGATTAGCGATTTCAGATGGTGATGGTTTGGCTTTAGCCAAAGAGGTTTATGCCACCGCCTACAAGAAGATGGATGAGTTAACCGCTCCTTATGCCTCGGTAATCGATATTAAACTTGAGAATTTACCTACACCTGAGATAGTACAAGGGTGGACCAGTGAACAGTTTGCCAATGCAGTGGTTCACGATCAAAGCTGTGCTGAATTTAATGCCGATTTGCGCCAGTTAATACATGTGGGGTACAAAATTGCAGCTCAAAAAGGAGAGGTGTATTACAGTGCTCTTGAAAAATTTGAGGCGAACATTGAAAAACAGGTATTTGAAAATATTTTCGATAGACATATTAAACGGCTAGGATTTTAACTTATAATAATCTGATTATAAAGGGGGTGGGGCAGATGCTTCACCCCCTTTGTTATTAATTTAAACAAAATCTTTGATTCTGAGTTTGATTATTTTAACTTCAGCACTAATAAACCACACCCTTGGATAGATCATATGAATGAAAAGGAAAAACTGATACAATCACTAAAGAAGGATTTGGATATTTCGAGTCAAAAGATCGAATCTTTAGAAAAAGAATTAGCTGATAATAAGGATTTCCGTATGACTATTATTTCGAACCTTAGTCACGAATTAAGAACCCCATTAAATGGTATCATTGGCTTTTCCGAAATGTTAAGTACTACAACTACAACCGAAGATGAGCAAAAACTATATTCAGGAGTGATTGCTGAAAGTAGTATAATGCTTATGTCAATATTAAATGAGGTATTTGATATTGCCCGAATTGAAGCGAATCGTTTTAAGGCCTACTCAGTTGCATTCGATTTGAATGATCTTATTTACAATTTGTTTGTCGATTTCAAAAACAAAGCAGAAGAAAAAGGATTACAACTATTTCTTGAGAATCTAATAAGTGAAAGTTTTATTGTTTATTCCGATCCCGATATTGTAAAACGAATACTCATTAAATTACTTGAAAATGCCATAAAATTTACCAAAAAAGGATGGGTAAAGTTAAAGTATACACAGCAAAAAGATAAAATAATATTTTCTATTGAAGATACAGGAATAGGAATTTCAGAAACTTTATGGTCTAATTTATTTAACAGATTTATACGAGAGGAAGTCTCAAAATCACGAAATATTGGTGGAACAGGTCTCGATTTAACTTTATGTAATGGGCTTGTAAAACTTTTAAATGGTGAAATTTGGTACGAATCAAAAGGCAAAGAAGGTTCAATTTTTAAGTTCTCTTTTTTAAGTTCAGATAAATAAAGTAGAACAAAAAAATAATTATACTGCCTTTCTAATTGAACTGCACACTTTCTTTTTTAACAACTAGCCACACAAGTAGTTTATAACATTATAATTAATGTTAGTATTTGATTACAAAATGGTTAACGAATAAATAGTAGAAAGATAGCATTGCTTATTTAAAATTGTTTTTAGTTGAGGACGGTTTTGCTATCTTTGAACAGTTAACCCAAATGAGTTAAATGCCGAAGACTGAATAATGCAAAGTAGTGTAAATCGTACTCTATTATTGTATTTCGAGTACGATCCGGTATAAATTAGTGCAATACATTATCGAAGATGAACGAGAAGGTCTGGAATGTTAAAAGCCCAGGAGAAATAAATGATGTAAAGCACTTATCGGCAAAGTTAAATGTCGATATGGTGATTGCAAACATACTGGTTCAAAGAAACATCCGTACTTTCGACGAAGCCAAAGCTTTTTTCCGTCCCCGACTTTCAGACTTACACGATCCATTCTTAATGAAGGATATGGATAAAGCGGTGGATCGATTGCAACTAGCGATTGAACGAAAAGAAAAAGTACTAATCTATGGTGATTATGATGTAGATGGAACTACTTCTGTATCATTGTTGTACTTGTTTCTGAAAGATAAAATAAAAGAGCTTGAATACTACATACCCGACCGTTATTCCGAGGGTTATGGGATTTCACCAAAGTCAATTGAATATGCTGCCGATAATAATTTCACTCTAGTTATTGTTATAGATTGTGGGATTAAAGCCTTTGAGAAAATTGCTTATGCTCGTACTAGGCATCTCGATTATATTATCTGTGATCATCACAACCCAGGTGATCGTTTGCCCGATGCAGTAGCCGTTTTAGATCCTAAAAGACTCGACTGTAATTATCCTTTTAAGGAATTATCAGGGTGTGGTGTAGGATTTAAATTTTTGTTAGCTTATTGCATTAAATTTGATGATCCAGTCACAAAATTATACGACTTACTCGATCTCGTAGTAGTAAGTATTGCTTCAGATATTGTTCCAGTAATTGGAGAGAATAGAGTTTTGGCTTATTATGGTTTGAAAAAATTGAATTCGGACCCTAGTACAGGATTAAAAACTCTTATTCATAATACAAAAATTAACGGTACAGAAATATCAATTAACGATATCGTTTTTAAAATTGGACCTCGGCTTAATGCTGCTGGAAGAATAGAACACGGCAAAAAATCGGTTGAATTATTAGTTTGTGAAAACGATAATGAAGCGGGTGTAATGGGTGACAAAATAAACGATTTTAACGAAATTAGAAAAACACTCGATAGAGATATTACACAAGAAGCCTTAAATATGATCACCAGCGATCCGGTATTATCGGCAAAAGAGTCAACCGTTTTGTATAAACGTGAATGGCATAAAGGTGTGATTGGAATTGTTGCTTCTCGTTTAACCGATGTATTTTATCGTCCAACAGTTATTCTTACTGAATCAAATGGGGTTGCAACAGGTTCTGCACGTTCAATTAAAAATTTTGATTTATACGAAGCGATTGATCATTGTAGCGATTTATTAGAATCATATGGTGGTCACATGTATGCTGCTGGTTTAACACTTAAAATTGAAAATGTTCAGACCTTTACCGATCGTTTTGAGGAGTTTGTTAAAGAGAACATAACCAAGAAACAAAAAATTCAGACCATAGAGGTTGACTCTAAATTGCAATTGTCTGATGTTTCTCCAAAATTAATGAGGGTACTCAAGCAATTTGAACCATTTGGACCTCATAATATGACTCCAGTATTCGTAACTGAAGACGTTTTTGATGCAGGTACAAGTCGTATTGTAGGAAAGAACCTTGAACATTTGAAACTTGATTTAGTAGAACCAAATAGTTCTTCTTATCGTTTTGCCGGAATTGCTTTTTCCCAAGCTGAAAAATTCACATTAGTTGAATCGGGGGTTCCTTTTGATATTTGTTATTCTGTTACGGAGAATGATTTTCGAGGCAGAAAATCGTTGCAACTTTTAGTGCGCGATATCAAAAAGAGATAAAAACAGAAATTATTTTTTCTTTCCTGAAAATAGGCCTTGAATACCTTGTATTTATAGGTTTTATTTTAATTTCGCACTTTATTTATGACGGGGATGAAACTTCTTAAAATTATATTTATTGTTTTTTTACTTTTTTGTGTAAGCAACGTGTTTGCCTATAAACCTAGGCGCACCAATAATTTTAGTAGTTATAAGGATAAAACACAGGAGTTTGGATATGCATTAAATTTGTCTTATTTGAAATATGAACGAAGTTTATCACCTCAATTGCATTTTCATTATTCTAAATATATTCAAATACCTTTATTATTGTCAAAAAAAGTAGTCAAATTTACACAAACTTTAGGTCCTTTTGAGTCATCATATAATAAAAAAATAG
>JAQIBQ010000267.1 GCA_027859005.1 Prolixibacteraceae bacterium
TAGCCGGCTAGAGGCGATATCAAAAAAGAGCTTAGGAAGTTTACTTTATTAATTCAAGATTTAGTCTGGTGTAATTTGCAATTTAGTTTTAATACTCCACCCGAAAGTTGAACTGATCCTTTATATGTCGTAAAAAATACGGCTTAGCTGTGGCTATGACTTATTTTTTTATCTAAATGCAAAATATTTAAATCAATTTAAAGTTCATTTCAAAATAAGAGAGGGCATTACTTAAAGTAAAACCCTCTCTACTATTTTTTTCTAAAATTTGATATTTACTCCAAATAAGAAATTTGTTCCAGCTTGTGGGTAGTATCCGTCCATTTTGAAGCGTTCACCGCCAAAGATGTATGAATAAACCCAAGCATTGGTCTCATATGTTTCGTTAAGAAGATTATTCACTAATAAAGTGAACTCAATTTCTTTGACGAAACTTGGGTGGATTTTATAACTTGCTCGTATGTTATTTACAAAATAAGCATCTAACGCGATATCATCGTTTGAACTGTTGTCGATATATTGTTTACTTACGAATTGCGAAACTAAGCTTAAATTAAAGAAAGGAATAGGTTCATAGCTTAGAATACTGTTTGCAATTACATTGGGAGAGAAGGCTATGTTTGTAGTTCCCAATTCATAACTATTTGCTTCACCTGTATCCCAATTATCAACGTATTCAGTGAAATTCATGATCTTGTTTTGGCTAAATGTAGCGTTTACGTCCCATTTCAAATTTGATAGGATTTGAGCACCTGCCATTATCTCAATACCTGTACGGTAACTGTCGTCAACATTGGCCATAATTGGTGCCCCAACATCGTTAAGCTCCCCTGTAAGTATCAGTTGATCTTTGTACGTCATGTAATAAGCATTGGCGCCAATAGTAAAAGTTGAAGTCTGGAAAGTATAACCTACTTCAAAATCGTTTAAGGTTTCAGCAGTTGGTTCTTCTTCTTCTGAATCTGCATCTGTATAATTGCTGCGGTTAGGTTCACGATTGGCTATTGCCCATGAAGCGTAAGCTTTTGAATTTGAGTTTAATTGATAGAAAATACCTAGTTTAGGGTTTATAAAATCAAAATCACGATTTAGAGTTAAGTCACGGTAGTCATCGTCTATTCCTTCAATAGTATATAAAATGTTGCGGTACTGAACATCGGCATACAGGTTGATGGCTTCGGTTAAAGCGTAGTTGTATTTGGCATAAATATTATAGTCGGTTTTTACTCCTTCATTTCGGTACCATTCGTAATCCTTTTCTCCATTACTGGCATACTGCGCCCAAATGATATTGCCAAAGTGACGTCCATCGTATTTATTCCATCCGGCACCTAGCGTAAAGTCCGATTTGTCTTTTAAATAGTTTAACGAGAATGTAGCCCCATAAAAGTCGTTATCCAACCACTTTTGACGAACCAAGTCTGTTGATTCTATTACTTCTTCACCAATCGTTATGTTTTCTAAACCATAGGCTGCAAAATCTTTATCCTCTTTGTATTGCTCATAATAGCCTCTTCCATAAGTATAATGAAGCGCAGCATTGAAGTTGATGTACTCTCCAAATTGTTGACTGAACAACAATTGGTAATGATCTTGTTGGTAGTTATCTGTTTCGTTCTCGTAGGTGTAAATATTATAAGTACGGCTGTCAGAATTAACCATCTCCTCGTATTCTTTTTCGGAGTATAACCAGTTGTCTAGATATTCTTTCATGCCTTCAGCATCGTCGTTCAATCGAACTGATGGCACTCCGTTCCAGGCTTGATAGGTGTGTTCCGATCCGGAAAAGAGATTCAATTTTAATATGGTATTTTTTGCATAATACCCACCAGATACAAAATAAGATTTCAAGTCGGAATAGGCCCTGTCGATAAATCCGTCGGTACTGATTTTAGATAGGCGAGCATCGAAACTAAAGTGGTCGCCCAATAAGCCTGAACCCACACGAACAGTGTTCTTCCATGTGTTGAAAGACCCTGTTGCACCACTATATTCTGCATAAGCATCTTTACGTAATGCATTTGTTTGCATGTTAATGGTTGCACCAAATGCTGCGGCTCCATGCGTTGATGTTCCAACTCCACGTTGTACCTGAAGGTTCTCGATGGAAGAACTGAAATCAGGCATGTTTACCCAATAAACGCCGTGTGATTCGGAATCGTTTAGAGGAATACCATTAACTGTTACGTTAATACGATTTGCATCTGTTCCACGAATTCTGAAATTAGTATAACCCACGCCAGCACCAGCATCAGAACTTGAAACAAATGAAGGGGTTGTATTCAATAGGTAAGGGATGTCTTGTCCTAAATTATTTTTGGCAATTTCTTCTTTGCTAATAGTACTTGAGGCAACAGGTGTTTTTCTTCCTGCTCTCGTTGCTTGCACGAAAACTTCTTCGGTTAGAACAGCATCTTCTTCTAATTCGATGTTGATTTTAAGATTGGTTTTTAACTGAATTTCTTTTTGGTACGTAACATAGCCAATAAACGAAGCTTTAAGAATGTAAGTTTTTTCAGGCACATTTTTTAGTTCAAAATTCCCTTCAGAATTGCTTACAGTTCCTAGGGTTGTCCCTTCCAAAATAATTGATGCACCCGGTAGAATTTCTCCGTTTTTCGATGTAACTTTTCCTTCAATAGAGTATTGAGCAAAGTTACTTGTCGCAATAAAAATTGCTAACAATAAAAATAAAATTCGCATTGTAAATAAATTAATGGTTAATAAATAACCAATGAGGCAGGAATGAATTCCTGTATACACCTTCCCTGCGTCGGTACTAACCGCATCAGGTTCAGAGGGTATGATCTCAGCCTTATTGAAATTCCAAATTCTAAAGTTCAAATTCCAAAGTCAAAGCTCATTCAAAGAGTTTTGACTTTTGTTATTTAGATTTGGGGATTTCTTTTAAGCACCCCATTGTGTGAAACAATGCTGCAAATTAAGGTAAAATTAGAATCAATACAAAAGAGAACCTTATTAGGAGTTGTAGGTTGGTTCTTCAATTTCCTTCAAAGTGCTTTTAAGTTGCTTTAAATAACGGCCATAAAGACGTTTGAAGAAAAGGTTAAATAATAGGAAGTAAATACCAATTAATACGCCCAAGGTGACAGTATAACCTAAGATTATTACAATCCATTTAATAAAAGTAATATTTTTAGGATCTATTTCTAATTCATTTATCTGGTAATTTGATTCAAGAATAAAACCTGAGCTAAATGATACAATGATATAGATACATATAAGAATTAAAGCAATGTAAAACATTCTTCTATATGATTCAATGGCTTTAATTATTCCAGTAAGTTTCCTTTTCAAATTGAAGACATCGATGTTGGCTTTTTCAATTTTATTGTATCTAATCCAAAAGATTATAATTGCTGTAAAAATTAAAAGGTAATTGAAAATTTCAAGTAAAAATGTATAAAACAATATTTCATCGGTGAGGTATGGCTTGTTAATATTTTCTTCAATAAAAGGTGTTAGTAAAAAGTCGGATGCAAAACTTAAACATACCCAACCCAAAATAATACCAATACCAATTCGAATATTCCGACCTATTTTATCTGAAATGTCAGCCGTTCTTTTTTTAAGAATCTTTTTGAATTCTTCTTCATGAAGTTGTCTGCTCTTCTCATCAGTTGAAGAAACCTTATTCCATGCCGATTTTAATTCTTCTAGTTCCATTATGCTTCCCCCATCAATTTTTTAAGTTTCGCTTTTATGCGATTCATTTTCACCCTCACGTAATTTTGAGTAATACCTACTATTTCAGCAATTTCTTCGTATTTCTTTTCCTCTAAATACAGCAGTGTTATTGATTTCTCTATTCCTGTTAATTTAGAAACTGCGTTGTAAAGTAGTTTTAAATTATCTTCATAACTATGGTCGTATTCTTCGCTGATAATCTGAAAGTTCGTCCTGTCAATTGTGTCTCTATCTGGCCTGCGTTTGTTTTTTTTGAAATGAGTGATTGCAGTATTTAAAGAAACACGGTACATCCATGTAGATACTTTTGATTCGTTTCGGAATGAAGGAAACGAACGCCAAAGTTGCGCTACAATTTCTTGAAACAGATCTTCTCTGTCCTCTGATGTGTCGCAATACATTCCACAAACTTTGTGGATGATACCTTGATTTTTAATTACTGTTTTTAAGAATTCCTCATTCTCCATTCTGATGATAAGTAGAAGAAGTTAAACATGCATTACACAATTATTGCATTTTCATTTGATTAATCTCGACTTGTGATAAGAAACGCCATTTACCTCTTGATAAATTTTTCTTTGTTAAACCAGCAAAGTATACTCTGTCCAGCTTTTGAACTTCGTAACCCAAATGGGCAAATATGCGTCGTACAATTCTGTTTTTTCCTGAATGAATTTCAATTCCTACTTCGCGTTTGTCGTCTTCGGAAGCATAATTGATTGAATCGGCAGCTATGAAACCATCTTCAAGAGTAATTCCTTGCGCAATTTCCAATAGATGCGCTTTGGTTAAAGCTTTATCGAGAAATACGTGATAAATTTTCTTTTTGTTGTGGCTAGGGTGGGTAAGTTTCTTCGCTAGGTCTCCGTCGTTTGTAAAGAGCAAAAGTCCGGTTGTTTCTTTGTCTAATCGGCCTACCGGATAAATACGTTCGTTGCAGGCACTATCGACTAAGTCCATTACTGTTTTACGTTCCTGTGGATCGTCAGTTGTAGTAACAAATCCCTTCGGCTTATTCAAAAGTATATATACCTTAGTTTGCGGGTTGAGTTGTTCTCCATTGAACCGTACATCATCACTTAAGGTTACTTTAGTTCCAAGCTCCGATACAATTTTCCCATTAACAGTAACACAACCCGATGCTATAAATTTATCAGCTTCTCTTCGAGAACAAACCCCAGCATTTGATAAAAAACGGTTGATTCTTATTTTCTCGTCCATTTTAAACCCTTTTTTTACTACCGGTTTTCTCTTGCCTTCTTCATTATATTTTTTTGGTCCGTCGGTTTTCCTTTTAGAATTTTCAGATCTTACCTTTGTTCCATCGGTTTTAGATTTCACTTCAGACTCAGTTGCTTTTGGTTTGAAGCGTTTGTCGTTAGTGCCTTTTGTTACTTTGGCCCTTGGAGTTGAAGGA
>JAQIBQ010000317.1 GCA_027859005.1 Prolixibacteraceae bacterium
ATATTCTTCTGACCATAAACTTTTAAGAAAATTTCATCCGTGCGGCTCAGATCCTAATGAGATGCAACAAATTGTTGATCTTGTTAGTGTTGACAAAAACCACATGCTTATAACAACACAATATCATAGTAGTATTTTAATCAACTTCGACACCGATAAAGGAACTAGCAGTTTATTTGAGTTATATTCTAAGGGAAGTAACAACACGTATTGTTTATTAAATTCTCTTAGAAGAAACCAACAAGGTGAATTATTAGCAGTCATTTCAAACCTTGGCCTTTTTCATGTGAATTGGGCCGACAATGTTCTTGAAAATAGATTGGTGGAAATGAATGCAAAAATTGATTGCAACATTACCGACTTCTATCAAGCGAAAAAAGGTGATTATTGGCTCGCCTCTTCAACCGATGGACTTTTACATATTTCTCAGGATGGCAAATTATTTAGCAAATGGACGGTAAAGAACGGCCTTCCATCCAATACATTGATGCGAATTGAGTCAACCGATGATCGTTTTCTCTGGATTAGCACCATCTCGGGCATTTGCCGCTTCGATACTAAAACTGAAGAAGTCCTTAATTTCAACCATAGAGACGGACTTCCTGCAAATGAATTTAAAGAAAGGGTGTCTGATGCCATGTCCGACGGCAGAATTATATTTGGTTCCTTGGCTGGTTTTACAATTATTGATCCATCAAAAGTGAATCTCGACACATCGAAAACAGAAGTGGTTATCTCCGATATTACCTTTCAAAATCAAAGCATCAGAAGTTCGGAAGGCGAGCAATTCTTAACCGCAGCACTGGAAGAGACAACTGAAATTACGCTTCCATACAAAAGAAATTCCTTTTCAATCCATTTTTTCACAAAAAACAGAAGTTTCTCGAAATATCACAATTATGAATATCGATTGATTGGATTAGAAGAAAACTGGACCTATCAAGGAGAAACTAACTTTACTACTTATACCAATTTATCATCGGGCAGCTATACTTTTGAAATTAAAAGTGCCGATAAAAGCCAGGCTGGCATCACAACCCGATTAACATTCAACATTAATGCGCCATGGTACTTAAGTCGATATGCTTATCTGATTTACATCATCCTGTTTTAAATAATTTTATACCTGTCGATTTACGCCTTTTTAAAAAGGTTTGAATTGTTGAAAGAAAAAGAAATTTCTGAATTTAAAATCCAGAAGGAACACGAACTTACCGAAAAGAAACTGGCCTTTTTTACCTCAATATCACATGATTTAAAAACGCCATTAACCCTTATTGATGCACCAGTCAATGATTTATTAAATAATGAAAACCTCAGTTCGGAGCAAACCAACAAATTGCAAATCATTAAAAGAAATTCAAAAAGGCTGTATCAATTAATAACTGATTTGCTTGACTTCAGAAAAATCACCCTAAATCATACTGCATTAGAAGTTAAAGAGACTTCCGTTTCTGAAATTATAAAAAATGCTTATGAAGCATTCAACGAAGAATGTATAAAAAAATCAGTTGAGTTAAATCTTAAATTAAATGATAATATAAAGGGATTTATCGATGCGCATAAAATTGAGAAAGTACTTTGGAACCTATTATCAAATGCATTGAAATTCACCAATAAAGGTGGCCAAATTTCTATTGAATTAGAAATTGTAAAGGTTGATGGAAACAGAAATATTAATCTTAAAGTTAGCGATAATGGCATCGGAATTAATGAAAGCGAAAAGAACAAAATATTTGATCGTTTTTATAAAGTTCCTGATTTAAAGAAAGTAAATCAAGAAGGCACTGGTATTGGATTATCAATTGTGAAAGAACTGGTGGAAATTCATCATGGAACAATACAAGTTGAATCAGTCCTTGGAAGCGGAACAACTTTTATTGTGACGATACCTATCGATAAAGAAGCTTACACTGAAAATGAAATAGCTGTGTATGATCAGAATGCTGAAACTACAGAAGTTGGGGACACCCATAATCACCAGACCATTTCCACAAAAAAGCGATACAATTTACAAGGAATATTAATTGTTGAAGATAATTCGGAATTGCGCAATTATTTGGCTGAACATTTTGAAAAAAGCTTCAAAGTTTATACGGCAGCTGATGGTTTCGAAGGCCTGAATTTAGCGAAAGAAATAAACCCCGATATTATTTTAACCGATGTGCAAATGCCGAATATGAATGGCTATGAATTTTGTAACCAGATACGCCAAAACTTCGACACGTCACACATTCCGGTAGTTATGCTTACAGCTAATGCAGGCATAGAACAGCAACTTGAAGGATTGTCGACCGGGGCCGATAGCTATTTAACCAAGCCATTTGATATTCGATTCCTTGATGCGCAAATAAATTCATTGCTTGAAAACAGAAGAAAATTACGCACCAAATTTCACGGCATTGATGCTAATGAAAACATAGAAATGGCATTACCTCAAAAAGACATTGATTTTATTTTTGAATTGAAAAATTTCATAGAACAAAATATCATGAACAGTGGGTTGAATGTAGAACTTCTCTCGGAACATTTTACTGTAAGCGTAGCCCAATTACACCGAAAAATAAAATCTTTAACCGATTCAACTCCCAACAACATAATAAAATCCATTCGTCTTAAAAAAGCTTATAAACTAATCAAAGTAGAAGGTTTGCGAGTATCAGAAGCAGCCTATCAAACAGGTTTTAGTGATCCCAATTATTTTACCACTTGCTTTAAGAAAGAATTTGGTAAAAATCCTTCTCAGATTAGCAAACACTCTAGAGAGTCTTAACTCAATTAGAAATATTTACTTATGACGTGATTGATTTTAACCAAAAAAGCCCCGCGATGAGCGAGGCTTTGAATTTTATATTGATTTAGGATTACCTATGAAAGATTCTTAATTCGTTCCATGGCGTCCAATACGTTTTCACGATCGGCAAATGCTGAAAAGCGGAAATAACCTTCGCCCGAAGGACCAAAGCCAGATCCAGGAGTTCCAACCACATTGGCTTCGTTTAATACTTTGTCGAAGAAATCCCAAGAAGTCATTCCTCCTTTAGTTTTCACCCAAACATAAGGAGCATTTACACCACCATAAACGGTATAGCCAATTGCTAAAAGTCTTTCGCGCATAATTCTAGCGTTCTCTAAGTAATAGGCAATGATTTCGGCAACTTCCTTTTTACCTTCTTCTGAATAGATTGAAGCAGCTGCTCTTTGAACCGGATAAGAAACTCCGTTGAATTTTGTGGATTGACGACGATTCCATAGGGGTTTAACTGGATATGATTTCCCAGCTTTATCGTATGCAACCAAAGCGTCTGGAATTACAGTAAAGGCACAACGTGTTCCAGTAAAACCTGCTGTTTTCGAAAAACTACGGAATTCGATAGCACATTTTTCAGCACCTTCAATCTCGTAAATCGAACGTGGTATGCCATCTTCAGTTATGAATGCCTGATAAGCGGCATCGTACAAAATGATGCATTTATTATCGATCGCGTAATCGACCCATTTTTTCAATTCTTCTTTTGTGGCTACCGTTCCGGTTGGATTGTTTGGATAGCACAAGAAAATTAAGTCTACTTTTTCAGTAGGCAATTCAGGTACAAAATTGTTGGCTTCGGTACAAGGCATGTAAACAATCCCTTCGAAGTAACCATCTGTACTTACACCTGTTTTTCCACTCATTACAGTAGTGTCAACATATACCGGATAAACCGGATCGCCAACAGCAATTACGTTGTCGTTTCCAAAAATCTCTTGGATGTTTCCGGTATCGCACTTCGAACCGTCGGAAATAAATATATCACTAGCATTAATTGCAACACCATTGGCTTGGTAATCGTTTTTTGCAATGGCGTCGCGCAAGAAGTCGTAACCTTGCTCAGGACCATATCCACGGAAAGTAGCACCATTCGCCATCTCGTCAACACCTTCGTGAAATGCTTTAATAATAGCTGGTGAAAGAGGTTGTGTAACATCGCCAATACCCATTTTTATAATTTTCTTGTCGGGATTTGCTGCTGTGAATTCACTAACTCTTCGACCAATTTCAGGAAACAAA
>JAQIBQ010000441.1 GCA_027859005.1 Prolixibacteraceae bacterium
CTAATTACCAACCTGAAAGTCTCCAATTCTATTGATTTAAAACTAATTGAATTAAATGATGCAACAGTTGTATATAAAGCAATTGATGAAAACAGAGCATTTTTCAGAAAATGGTTGCCGTTTATTGATGCCACTAAATCGGCAAAAGATACTTACTCATTTATTAAATCGATTGTAGATGATGTTGAGCATAGACAAGAACTATTTACCGTATGGTACAATGGCATATTTGTTGGTTTAATTGGTTTAAAGGATATCGATTTTTTAAACAGAAAATTAGAAATTGGATACTGGATTATTGAAGAAATGACTGGAAACGGTATTGTAACTCGTTCGATTGAAAGAATTATTCAATTTATATTCGAAAAAATGGAATTGAACCGCATTCAAATAAAGTGTGGTGTAGGAAACAAGGCTAGTTCAGCAATTCCCAAACGACTTGGATTCAGTTTTGAAGGGATTGAAAGACAAGGAGAAAAACATTTCAATACTTATTTGGATCTTGAAGTTTATAGTTTTTTAAGGGAAGAGGATATCTAATTTTATCACACAATATAAGCCATTAGGCACTCCATATTGGCCATTCATAAAAAGATCATATAGATAGGCATAAACTGATACTAATTTATGCCTTAGGTTTCTTACATTTTTTCTACATTTGAGTTGCTTAATCAAAACCAGTTTAATTTTCTCTTTTCCAACCACACACCCCTAAGCGCACAAGCTTAACTTCAGCCGGAGATCCCCAATTTCCGGCTTTTTTTATGTAATAATAATTTGTGTGTCAAATATTTCAATTCTATCTCCTGGCTTTAATTTAGCTCTTTTCCTAAGTTCTTGCTGTCCATTTAAAACCACTTCGCCATTATTAACCATTAGCTTTGCTTGACCTCCACTTTCTGAAATTTGTAATACTTTAAGTAGTTTAATAAGCTCAATATATTCGCCGGTTAATTTGAATTCCAGGTTCTCCATTCTATTTGTTTTTTAATTCTTCTTTGAGTTTTTTCGTCAAACTAGCAACTATTAAATCGTATGAATGATCAATCCACTCACATATTAGCCGATCGGAAACAGATGTGTTAATGTTTATTGTATTCCAAAGTTTTTTATTTAAGTGATAGCCTGGTATTACAAAGGAATACAATTCTCTAAGTTCAATTGCTTTTTCAGGATCACATTTTAGACTAACGCGTAAATCTTCATCGAGGCTTAAAAGTGCAAACATTTTATTCATTACCTTAAAAACTAGTGTTGTATTATCAAAAGGAAAACTTTCGGTAACTCCTTTTTTAGCGATACAATACTCTCGAATTGTTTCAGTATTCATACAATTTCATTTAAAGCATAAATTCAGACATAATTGTGTCGGATACAAACATGCCATCTTGTGCTAATTTTACTGAATTATTTTTCAGGATTACTTGATTCGATTTTGAATATTTTTTACCAATATTTTTTACGTGTGAAACATATGATTGACCAAACTCGGAAAGTACATACTCTAAATCAATTCCCCACATGGTTCTAAGCGACGTAATCATATAATCGTTAAACCGTTCTTTGACTTCAAGTATTTCTGATTCAAAAGGTATCTTATTATGAGAAAGAGCTAATAAATAATGTGTTAAACTTGAAACATTCCATTGACGACTTTTTTTATCGTAAGAATGCGCTGATGGTCCCAAGCCCAGATAATCGGTTTGGTTCCAATAGGATGAATTATGTTGAGAGAAAAACACTTCTTTTGAAAAGTTTGAAATTTCATAATGAATAAAGTTATTTGCCTTGGCTTGCTTCGTTAATTCATTGAATTGAAGCACGCTTTCTGTTTCTTCAATTTCTTGAATTTTCCCTTTCTTCAAATCGTTCCAAAGTTGTGTATTCTGATGATAGGTTAAATGGTAGGCTGAAATATGCTGCACATCCATTTTAAAAACTTCATTTAGGTTTGCTTTCCATTGCTCAAAAGGCATACTAGGCACACCATAAATTAGATCGACACTTATATTTTTAAACCCTGCCTGACGAGCAAATTTAACTGCATTCTTTGCTTGAATTGGATTATGTCTTCGTTTCATCAACATTAAATCGGTTTGAGAAAACGATTGTACTCCAATACTTAACCTATTTATTCCAATTTTTAATATTGATTGTAAATATTCTAGATTTAAGTCATCGGGGTTTGCTTCCATTGTTATTTCAACATTATCTTGAACATCGAAAACTGAAAAACAAGCTTTTAATAAAGAATCAATTTGTGCTGCGCTTAATAAGGATGGAGTGCCTCCTCCAAAGTAAATGGTTTTAATTGACCGATCTGCCAAATAATCTTTTCGTAACCACAATTCCAATTTAATTGCACTTACCAATTCACTCATTTTTGAAATGTTTGTAGTTTTGTAAAAGTCACAATAACTACATTTTACTTTACAAAAAGGAATATGAAAATAGATACCCGACATAATTTTATATCAACAAAATTTGCTTTCAAATTAATTAAATGAATGCTCTCTTTCAATTATTTTAATACATATTTGTAATTCTTACAAACGAACTCATAAATGAAAATAAAAAGAAAACATATTTTCCTTGTCATTTGGTTTGGTTTTATAGTATACGCCTCCCTCACTCCCTCGAATAAAATTCCAAAATTTAATTTATTTGAGCATTTCGACAAGGTTGTTCATTTTACAATTTATCTAGGTTTATCATTTCTTACAATTCCTGCCATATTAAAGAATTATAA
>JAQIBQ010000447.1 GCA_027859005.1 Prolixibacteraceae bacterium
TTATTTTATATTTTTTTAAAATTCGTTTAAGCAAATATTAAGAAGAATTAAAGTAGCATTTCCCATTGCCTATTAACGATATCTGTTAACCTTCTAAGGGCAATTGTCATCTGCTCAACTGTTTTAACCGATATATTTAAAAGATCGGCAATCTCTTTGTTGGTTTTATCATCGAACCTCTTTAAAACAAAAATTGTACGGCATCTTTCAGGTAGCTTACTTACAGCGCTTTCAACTATTTTTTTTTCAAATCGTGATATTCTAAAAGTTCGTCAGCTGTAGGTTGTTCTACATCAATAAAATCATCGTTACTATCTTCAATTGCAACTAAATCTATTATAGAATATAGCTTCTTAAGATGCTTTAAAGATCGATTCTTAACAGTAGTATACAAGTATGATTTCAAGGATTGCATTTGCAATAATCGATTCCAATTTCCCCACAAATAAACAAATGTATCCTGAACAATATCTTCGCTAACTTCGGTGGATAAAACAAACCGATAACAATACTTGCAGAGAGGTTCGTATAATGAATCAAATATTTGTTTGTAATTGGAACAGTTAAAAGTTTTGTATTGAATTTTTCTCACACGCCATGAACACAAATTTACTTAAAATTTTAGATGGATTAGTACGAATGATCTACCTCATAGAAGTATCACTGAGTATCTGATTTTTGAATATTCAGTTTTCTGCAACAAGATTTAACGAAACCGAGATCTACCCAAATAGAAAAAATTAATAAAAAATCATTTATTTAATAAAAGTTGTTTATTTTGTTGTTTTGAATTTTTATGGAAAAAACAAGATTAAATAAGGCCATTTCAGAAACAGGTTTTTGCTCCAGACGAGTAGCTGATAAGCTAATTGAAGCTGGAGAGGTAAAAATTAATGGTGTTAAAGCGGAATTAGGCACCAAGGTTAGCTCAACCGATTCAATTACAATAAACGGTAAAAACATAACGAACGAGGTTGAAAAAGTTTATTTAGCATTCAATAAACCCATTGGCATTACTTGTACAACCGATTTAAAGATTAAAGGAAACATTATCGATTATATTAATTATCCTGAGCGCATATTCCCTATAGGCCGACTTGACAAACCAAGCCAAGGACTTATTTTTATGACTAACGATGGTGATATTGTAAACAAAATTCTTCGAGCAAAAAATAATCACGACAAAGAATACATTGTACAAGTTGACAAAAAAATCACATCAGATTTTCTTCATAAAATGAGCAATGGTATTCCTATTTTAGATACAATCACTAAAAAATGTGTTGTTAAGAAAATTGACGATTACAAATTCAATATTGTATTAACACAAGGTTTGAATAGACAAATTAGAAGAATGTGTGAATACCTAGATTACCGAGTAGTTCATCTAAAACGCATACGTATCATGAACATACGCCTAGGAAAACTCAAAAAAGGAGAATACAGGCATTTTACGAAGAAAGAATTATCCTCGATATTAGATTTAGTTGAAGACTCAAGCAATACGATGGAGGCATCAATCGATTAATTTTTATAATTGCACTAACCTTTTTGACCTTTTTGTGTTGATTCTAAAGTTACAAATACAACAAATCGAACTATGAAATCGGAGAAGTACGATAAAATTTTCAAGCAAAATAAAGAATGGGTCGAAAGTAAGCAACTTGAAGATGAGACTTTTTTCAAAACCCAATACGAAGAGCAAAACCCTGATTTCTTGTACATTGGATGTTCCGACAGTCGGGTTCCAGCAAATATAATTACAGGCTTAGAAGTAGGTGATTTGTTTGTTCATCGTAACATAGCCAATGTGGTTTCAAATAACGACTTAAACATCATGTCGATTATTCAATATGCAGTTGAACAACTAAAAGTAAAACACATAATTGTTTGTGGGCACTACGGTTGCGGAGGAGTAAAGGCAGCCATGGAACAAAAATCGTTTGGCTTACTCGACAACTGGCTTCGAAATGTACGAGACGTTTATCGGCATTCATACAACGATTTAAGTCTAATTAAAGACGAAGAAGAACGTTACGATAAATTGGTAGAATTCAATGTTGAAGAACAAGCATATAATGTAATAAAAACGTCTTGTGTTCAGAAAAGTTACTTGCAAAATGGATTCCCAACGGTTCATGGCTGGGTTTACGATATGCGAAGTGGTAAACTAAATGACTTAGCTATTGATTTTGAAGGGATATTAAAAGAAATCCAGAAAGTGTACAATATTGAATAAACCATTCAATTAACTTTAACTATCAATATTGCTTTCATTCGTTTTTTCATCAATAAAATTTTACCTTTGCATTCTAATCTTTTGTAATGTTATGCCTAGCTGATTACTAGATACTTAAAACTACCTAGTAAATAGCTGCACATAATACAACATCAGATTGAAATTATTTTAAACAAATAACCGCTTAAAAAGCACTAATAATTCTACATGGGCAGATCGCAAGAAACATTTAACAAAAAAGAAGTTAGAAACAAAAAAGAGAAAAAAAGAAAAGCAAAAATTGAAAAAAGACTAGCTCGAAAAGATAGCGAGAAAAAAGGAAGTCTTGACGATATGATTGCTTATGTTGACGAAAATGGAATGCTAACTTCCACTCCGCCCGATCCGACCAAAAAGAAGAAAACAAAACTAGAAGATATCGATATCAGTGTACCAAAAAGCTCTGGTGAAGATTATGATCCTGTACGCAAGGGTATTGTTTCGTTTTTCAACGATGCAAAAGGCTTTGGTTTCATACGTGATTCTGAATCAAAAGATAGTATTTTTGTTCACATCAATAATGTTGAAGGTGAAATTGGCCAAGACAACCTCGTAAATTTTGAAGTTGAAAAAGGTCAAAAAGGTTTAGTTGCCGTTAATGTTAAACGAGTAAAATAAATTCGTTTAACTCTCAATAATTCGCTTTTTAGCGATTTCAAATTCGTCTTGTAATTGTTGCATTATTGCACTTACAGGACGAATTTCTTTTATAAGTGATGCTACCTGACCAATTTCTAATTCACCATTTAGCAAATCGCCTTCAAACATTCCTTTTTTAGCTCTTCCTCTTCCAAGCAATTCTTTAAGCTCATCGACAGATGCTCCTTTCAATTCAGCACTTTGTACTTGCTCAAAAAATTCATTTTTGATCAATCGAACCGGAGCCAATTGCTTTAGCATTAATTTGGTACCGCCTTCCTTCGTTTCTAGAATTCTCTTTTTAAAATCGACGTGTGCCGACGATTCTTCAGAAGCTGCAAACAACGATCCGATTTGAACACCATCGGCACCAAGAGCCATAGCTGCCAACATTTGTTCTCCAGAACCTATTCCTCCTGCAGCCAATAATGGAAGCGATGTAGCTTTCCTAACTGAGGGAATAAGTGACATGGTAGTCGTTTCTTCTCTTCCTTCGTGACCTCCTGCTTCGAAGCCTTCGGCAACAATAGCATCAACACCTGCAGCTTCCGATTTTTCTGCAAAAAAGGCACTCGAAACTACATGTGCAACAGTAATACCATGATCGTGTAAAAATGAAGTCCATTTCTTAGGACTGCCAGCCGAAGTAAATACAATTTTCACTCCTTCCTTTACAATAATATCCATTAACACTTCCTGCTGCGGATACAACAAAGGCACATTCACACCAAAAGGTTTATTGGTGGTCATCTTCGTTTTTTGAATATGTTCGAGTAAGGTTTCGGGGTGCATCGATCCTGCACCCAACAATCCTAAGCCACCCGCATTACTGACAGCAGAAGCCAAATACCATCCGCTACACCACACCATTCCTCCAGCAATAATTGGGTATTTAATACCGAAAAGTTCTTGAATATTATTCATAATTATATTTTGAAGAGCAAATTTAAAAAGATTAAACAATTTGAAGTTAAAAGAGAGATAGAAGAAGGTATTTATTACGAAGAAAAATAGTAGAAATATGTTTTTATAATTATAAAAAAAAAACCTGAGCAAAAACTCAGGTTCAATATTCAATATTTTAGAAAACATTTATACTAAAGCTTTTCGAGCATCGTTTCTCCGCGTCACTCTCCCATATACAATAAGCATTATGGCAGAAACCGAAGCAATACCCACAAAGTAGTACCAAATATAATGTGCGTTAACAGTAGCTGCCTCCCATGCTTCCTTGGTAGCGAAAAGTTTTGGATCGGGACAATATTTTGACAATAGATAACCTGATAAACCAAATCCCAACAACGAGGAAATAAACGAATGCAGGTGACTAAAACCAAGGTATAGCCCTACTTCTC
>JAQIBQ010000468.1 GCA_027859005.1 Prolixibacteraceae bacterium
CATATATCTTTTTTGTTTATTTCATTACTTTGTAATATTGTGCAAGATTGAAATAATTTATTGATATTTAAAAATTATACATTGATAGATTCAATTTGGCAAATGTTTTCTTTTATACATCTTATTTTTATCGATAAAAGCATAATCTCATAGAATGAAGACGATACTTTTTCCTATACTGATATTTTTCCTGTTTTCTCAAACGGTAACAGGACAATCTAATTTTCACGAAAATTTTCTGTCAGGAGCTGTCCGGTACGATTATGAGTTAGTTGGCAATGCAAATTATGAGGAAGTTATTCCTGTTCAAATCAAATATCTGAAAGAATGGGGAGGAAATCCAAATTTTTTAATCGAGGACTTAAACTACGGATCGTACAATTACCAGATTCTTGATAATACTTCTGATAGCTTATTGTTTCAAAAAGGTTTTAGCAACTTATTTTGGGAATGGCAATCTACAATTGAAGCAAAAACTCGCAAGCAAACATTTTATCAGTCTTTGTTTTTTCCACGACCAATTAATGATGTTAAAATTGTAATTAATAAGCGTGATTCTTTGAATAATTGGGTTCCTATTTTTACTGATGAGTTTAAAGTTAACAACTATTTTATTGTACAAGAGAATCGTTTCAGTTTTGAAATAGATACAATACTTAACAATGGCAAGGCTGCTGATAATGTTGATATTGTTTTATTATCGGAGGGATATACCAAAACTGAAATGACTAAATATTTGAGCGATGCAAGGCGAATGATAAAGCATCTTTTGTCTGTGGCTCCATTCAACAACTATTCGGATAAATTTAATGTGTACGCAGTAAAAGTACCTTCAGTCGAAAGTGGAACCGATGTGCCTGGGAGTTCGATTTATAAGAATACCGCTTTCGATTCCCATTTTTACACTTTTGATTCGCCGCGTTACTTAACAACAAGTAATATGAAATCGGTTTACGATGCAATTGATGGTGTTGCATGGGACCAAATTTACATATTGGTCAATACCGAGCGATATGGAGGAGGTGGATTTTACAATTTTCTTAACGTTTGTACGTCAGATAACGAACGCTCTGAATTTGTTTTTTGTCATGAATTTGGACATGGTTTTGCAGCACTTGGTGATGAATATTATACTTCGGATACTTCTTACGAAGATTTTTTGAATAAGGCGGTAGAGCTATGGGAGCCAAATCTTACAACATTAGTGAATTTTGAACGAAAATGGGGAAGTATGATAAGCAGTGATACTCCTATACCTACTCCACGTGATTCAATTTATGTAAATACGGTTGGTGTATTCGAGGGGGGAGGCTACGAAGCGAAAGGTGTTTATAGTCCTGTTATGGAGTGTTGGATGAAAGTTCATACTGCGAATGGTTTTTGCCCTGTATGCACTAATGCAATTCGAAAAATGATTATGAAGCATTCAAATTAATTGGGCTTAGGTCAATACCTCTTTTAGGTTTTGTTGACTAATTTTTCGTTCCCCTTTTTCTATTTCTGTTACCATTTTATAGAGTTGTTCATTAACAGGTAAATCAATACCGAGCTCTTTTCCTTTGTTAATAAGGTAACCATTCATGAATTCTATTTCTGTTTTTTCATCACGTTCTAACGATTGTAACGCTGATGATTTTACTTTTCGGTATTTTATTCCAATAATTCTGATTAAACCGTGCCTTCTAATACGGTGATATAACGTTGTTCCTTTTACCAGTCTATAATAATTTATTATACCAGAAAAATCAGGTATTTCAAATTTTAGTTCGTTGGCAATTGAAATTGCTTCTTGTACAAGCTTAATAAAGAGGTTGCGCATGTTTTTATCGAGAACCAAAGCACCTAGTTTAAGTCCTGAAATAGCACCTAAACTTGTAACACACGAATTTATTACAAGTTTTGAATAAATATGCTCGTAAATATTATTTACAACTGTGGTAGGAACAATTGAATTAAGAATGAACTCAAGATTGTCTAGTCGAGGATCGTCGCTGCCATCAAGTTTGCCGATAGTCATTTCACCACCAGAAGTCATTACTGAAATTCCTACTTGGTTCATCGATGCAGCCCAACTTATTACAGCGCCTACTATTCGATCGGTACCTGCAATACGAGCCAGCTTTTCTTCGCAATATCCATCTTGAAATGAAACAATTACCCCAGTTTCAGAAAGTTTTTCAATAACTTGTTTTGTTGGTTCTTCTATATCGAAAGATTTGGTTGTATGTAGTACAGAATCGTAGCCGCCTGGAGTTTCTTTAACGCAAGCATACGCAGGAATGAAATGTATGTATTTACGATTTTTAACCTTGAAAATAAGACCATCGGTATTCAACTGGTTGGCTATGTCTTCATTTTTGCAGGCGATATCAACATCGAATCCTTTTTTCGCAAGAATTCCAGCCGATACGCCTCCAATAGCACCTGAACCGATAACTAAAATTTTCATTTTAAAGGATTAAATGTACTTATTTATTGAATGATCGTAATTTAATATTTGTGAGAATTTTTTTTGTGTATAACGGGAAATCACCATTCATAATCCAACCGTAGTATCCTGGTTGTTCCTTAAGAACTTTCTCAACAGCAACACCTTTATTTTTTCCAAAGTTAAAAATTTCAACTCCATTTTTATCAAAAATAATCCGACCCATAAAATCAGCATTTTTGTCGAAAGTTGAAAATTCAGAAAGAATATTTAAGTCGTTCTGAATGGGTTTTATTTTTTTCCCATTAGCGTCATCAATTTCAGTATTTTCATACCTATCGAGTTGAGCTTTCAGAACTTCATAAGTTGCTTTTGTGTCGGCCATTGCACTGTGTGCATTTTCCAAATCTTTTTCACAATACAATTTATACGCAGCAACTAAAGTTCGTTTTTCCATTTTATGAAAAATAGTTTGAACATCAATAAACTTACGTTTCTTCATGTCGGTATCAACCCCAGCGCGTAAAAATTCTTCGGCCAGCAAAGGAATATCAAAACGGTTAGAGTTAAATCCGGCTAAATCACAGCCTTCAATAAATTGAGCTACTGTTTTTGCAACTTCATTAAATGTAGGTGCGTCTTTAATGTCTTCATCGTAGATGCCATGAATTTTAGAAACAACTAATGGAATTGGCATTTCAGGATTAATTCTCATTAGTTTCTCTTC
>JAQIBQ010000498.1 GCA_027859005.1 Prolixibacteraceae bacterium
TGGCTAAAACCACAATCTTATTCGATTTGCATTCAATAACACCACCACTAATTTCGTAATTGACTTCTTTTTTGTTGGCATCAATTATTTTGATTGTACCTTCTTCGAGAGAAGAAACAATGGGTGCGTGATTTTTCAATATCTCGAATGATCCTTTAACGCCTGGTAGCTTCACAAGCCTTACTTCATCGGAATACAGTTTCGCTATTGGTGTTATTATTTCAAGATGCATGGGTTCTGGTTTATGCGTTTGCAATTAGCTTCTCACCTTTTTCAATTGCTTCTTCAATGGTTCCTACCAAGTTAAAGGCAGCTTCAGGATATTTATCTACTTCTCCATCCATAATCATGTTAAAGCCTTTAATGGTATCGTCAATTGAAACCAAAGCACCTTTTAAGCCAGTAAACTGTTCGGCCACGAAGAAAGGTTGTGATAAGAAACGCTGTACCCTACGAGCACGGTGAACCACCAATTTATCGGCCTCACTTAATTCATCCATACCTAAAATGGCAATAATATCGAGCAATTCGTTGTAACGTTGTAGTAATTCTTTCACACGTGTAGCACAGTCGTAATGCTCATCGCCAACAATATCGGGCGAGAGAATACGTGAACTTGAATCCAAAGGATCAACCGCAGGATAAATACCCAACTCAGCAATTTTACGACTCAATACCGTAGTTGCATCCAAGTGAGCAAAAGTTGTAGCAGGCGCAGGGTCAGTTAAATCATCGGCAGGAACATAAACAGCCTGTACCGATGTAATAGAACCGTTTTTGGTAGAAGTAATCCGTTCTTGCATTGTTCCCATCTCACTGGCTAAGGTTGGCTGATAACCTACTGCTGAAGGCATACGCCCAAGCAATGCAGACACCTCTGAACCGGCTTGTGTAAAACGGAAAATATTATCGACAAAGAACAAAATATCACGTCCGCCACTTTTCCCATTTCCATCGCGCAAACTTTCGGCAATTGACAAACCTGATAAGGCAACACGTGCACGTGCACCTGGTGGTTCATTCATTTGACCAAACACTAGGGCTAGTTTTGATTTGGCGAGCTTTTCATTATCAACTTTCGATAAATCCCAACCGCCTTTTTCCATCTCTTCACGAAATTCATCGCCGTAATCAATAATTCCAGCTTCAATCATTTCACGAAGTAAATCATTTCCTTCACGAGTACGTTCACCAACACCAGCAAAAACGGACAAACCTGAGTGAGCCATTGCAATGTTGTTAATCAACTCTTGAATTAAAACAGTTTTACCAACACCGGCACCTCCAAATAATCCAATCTTACCACCTTTAGCATAGGGTTCAATAAGATCGATTACTTTAATTCCAGTGAATAATATTTCTGTTTCGGTGGTTAATTCTTCGTATTTCGGTGGATCACGATGAATACTCACACCGTTTTCCTTTGTTATAGGGGAAAGTCCGTCAACAGGAATACCATTTACATTTAGCAAACGTCCCAATACATTTTCTCCATTGGGCATCGTAATAGGGAAACCTGTAGCAATAACTTCAATACCCCTTTTAAGTCCATCGGTAGAATCCATTGCAATTGAACGAATGATTTTATCTCCAATGTGTTGCTGACACTCTAACACCAAGGGATGGAGCCCTTCTCGTTCAATTTCTAATGCATCGTAAATATCTGGCAACGATTTCTCGTCTTCAAAAACGACATCGACTACTGGTCCAATCACTTGTATAACTTTGCCCTTAACTGTCATGATATTTAAATTTTGAACGACAAAACTAATAATTTTTATTTAGTATTAAACTAAATAACAATCGCTAAAATCTTAAATTATAAAATTATAATCAACTTTTTCTTTTCATCATTTTATTGGCTACAAGGAATAATTCCTTTTTCCGATTTTCATCAACGTTTAGCAGATCTAAATTCGATATAGCTTTGTTGTAATAATCGTCCATTTTTTGCTGTGAAAGTTTAACAACACCTAATACATTATAAATGTTTTTCACTTTCTGGATCTTCTCTTGCCGGTTGAAATCGGTGACAGACAACAACTTTTCTAAATCGCTCAAAGTTTCTCCTTTGGCTAATTCTAAAGCATTTAACATGAGAAATGTTTTCTTGTTGGCAACAATATCGCCTCCAATAATTTTCCCAAACGAAGTAGTTTCGCCAAAAGTATCGAGTATATCGTCTTGTAATTGAAAGGCCATTCCTAAGTTATATCCAAACTCGTATAAAAGATTTGCTTCATCGGTAGTTGCATTTGCCGTTAACGCACCCATCTTCAAACTTGCCGCCAATAAGATCGCTGTTTTTAAACCAATCATTTCCAAATATTCATCAACAGAAACGTCAGATCGGGTTTCGAAATCCATATCGAATTGTTGCCCCTCGCATATTTTCAACGCAGTTTGAGTAAAGAGTTCAAATATTTCACGATAGTTTTTCGATTGACATTGTGTAATATATTCGTAGGAAAGAATTGACATGGCATCGCCCGAAAGAATTGCTGTTTCGTTATTGTATTTTAAATGCACGGTTTTAAAATTTCTTCTTAAATCGGCATTGTCCATTATATCGTCGTGCAACAAGGTAAAATTGTGAAACATTTCAATTGCAATAGCTGCAGGAAAAGCATTCTCGAAATTGTTATTGTATAGTTGGTGAGCTAATAAAAGAAGCACTGGACGTATTCTTTTACCACCCATATTTAGCGTGTAAATTACGGGTTCGTATAAATTTTGAGGCTTACGTTTTTCAATATGCGCAATTTCCTGCTCAAGCTTTGTGTTAAACAACGAGACTAATTCGTCGAAATGTAGCATTAACTTTCAATGTTTTTATTGTTTTCAGTCGGATGAGATTCAATCTCTAACTCATCTAAATCAACATCTACTTCTTCATCGTAAATTTGCAAAAGAGGCTCTTTGAATGATCTAGTAGTTGAGAAATGATCCAATCCTACTAATAACGATGGAAGAATAACAAGGTTCGATGTAAGAGCAACTAAAAGTGTTATGGATACTAAAATCCCTAAAGCTTGAGTTCCACCATAATTAGAAAAAGCAAAAATACCGAATCCAAAAACAAGAACGGTTGAGGTATAAATCATACTAACCCCAGTTTCACGCAGAGCTAAATAAACTGACTGTTTAATATTCCAATCGGTAGTTGCCAATTCTTGCCGGTATTTTGCAAGGAAATGAATGGTATTATCAACAGAAATACCAAATGCAATACTGAATACCAATATGGTTGATGGTTTAATTGGAATGCCAGCATACCCCATAATAGCAGCCGTAAACAAGAGAGGAATAATGTTTGGAATTAAAGACATAATAACCATTCTTCTTGAACGAAACATTACTGCCATAAAAATGGCAATTAAAGATACTGCTAGAGCTAAGCTTGTTATTAAGTTCCCAACTAAATATTGATTTCCTCTAAAAAACACCACCATCGAACCAGTAACAGTTGTATCGTATTTATCGGCTGGGAATAATTGTTGAACTTCATCTTTAATTTTATCATAAAGGAGATCCATTTTTTCGGTACCAATATCTTTAACTCTAAAGCTTACTCTACATTTCGATTGTAAGCTATCAATAAACGAGGACGCAATAGTTATATCACCATCGCCATTCGTAACATAGGAGAGTATAAAATTTCTTTCGGTATTGTTTGGTAGTGAGTAATATTTCTCATTCCCATTGTAAAAAGCCTGTTTTGCCATTTTTACAATATTGATATACGAAAGAGAAGATGAAAGCTCTTCGTATTCGCTAAATTTTTTATCTAGTTTTTCAATCTTCTTCATGGTAGAAGATTTCAGAATGCTATTTGGCTTTTTGGCATCGATAACAATTTCTAAAGGCATTATCCCGTCAAAACTTTCTTCAAAAAATAAGAGATCTTGTTTTACAGGATCATTTTCGGGGATATCGTCCATTAAAAAACCAGTGGTTTGCATTTGAGTCATACCAACGACACTTACAATAAGTATCAAAAACATGGCTACGTATACCTTTTTACGATGATTTTCAGTAATCGATATTAATTTATTAATGATACTGCCAACCGACTTTCTTTTGAGATGCTTCATATGCCTCTCTTCTGGCGGTTTAAGGAAACTAAAAATAGTAGGTATAAGTATTATTGATAAGATGAAAAGGAATACAATGTTAATAGAGGCTATCACACCAAATTCTTTTAACATATCACTACTCGTAGTAGCAAAGGTTGCAAACCCTGAAGCAGTTGTAAGGTTGGTCAAGAAAATAGCATTTCCTATTTTCATGATAACTCTCTTAAGCGCTTTTATCTGGTTTTTATGGTAACGGTATTCATGATGATACTTATTCAGGATATAAATACAATTCGGTATCCCTATCACAATAAGCAAAGGCGGTACCATTCCCGTCAGAATTGTGACTTTATAACCAAAAAGCACCATTGTTCCCAGTGATGTTGCAACACCTGCCAATACTACCACAGCAGAGAAAAGCATCACCTTAAATGATTTGAAAAATAAGAATAAGATGAATAAAGTAACAACCAAAGCCAATACCGAGAACAAGAAAATCTCCCGTTTTATTAAAATTGAATTTCGTACATGAATGTAAGGTAAACCTGAATATTTAATTTCAATGTTTGATTCCTTTTCAAAAGCTTTACATCTATCGATAATATCTTCAACCAAACCTTCACGCTCTTTAGTTAGCATTCGGGTTTTATTCATTGTTAGAATTGCCAAATAAGCATTAGTAGAATCATCATACAAGTAATTGTTATACAGAGGAATGGATCGCAACACCAGACGCAAACTATCCAATTCTTGCTGATTTTTTATATTCTCGGGAAATATTGGTTGGATATTGAATTTTTTCTTCTCGGTATCCTTTACAAGTTGATATGAATTTGGAATTGAAATGAAACCATCAACAGCCGGAAGTGATTGGAGTTCTTTGCAAAGTTTCGACCATCGAGTATAGTGTTTAATATTGTAAAAGTTCGAGTCAACTATCCCTACAGCAATAATATTCCCTTCTGCTCCAAAGGTCTCGACAAAATCGTAATAATCTTGTTTGGCAATATCTTTTTCTGGTAAAAGTTCAGCAAAAGAATATGACATTTCAATTTTCCGGCCTGTATAGCCCATGAAAATTGTAAAAACCGTAACTAAAATAAGGAGTAATACCCTGTATCTTAGGATGAAACTAGAAAGTCGTTGCCACATTTGTTCTGAAAATTTAACACGCCGAAAATAGTATTAATAGCCGATTAAAACAAAAGGAAATTTAAAAGTTATTTTGCTAGGTATACATCTAATCGCTTTTTGTATTTTTGTTGATATTATAAATTAAAGTATGGGAGGTATTCTACTATTATTAAGTATTGCGGGTGCAATTGCATTGTTTCTATTTGGCATGAAATTGATGAGTGAGTCGCTTCAAAAAATTATGAGCGAACGCATTCGAAAAGTGCTTTCATCAATGACATCAAATAAATTCAAAGGTATTCTAACAGGAGTATTTATAACAGCTTTAATACAGTCATCTTCGGCCACAACGGTAATGGTGGTTAGTTTTGTTAATGCAGGTATATTGCAACTGGTTGAAGCAATAAGCTTAATTATAGGAGCAAACATAGGAACCACGTTAACAGCTTGGTTGATTTCTTTTTTTGGTTTTGAGCTGAACTCTGCAATATATATGTTACCCTTAATCGGAATAAGTATTCCTTTCCTTTTTTCCAACAAACGAAAATTAAAAAATTGGGGTGAAATTTTGCTTGGGTTTTCCTTGCTATTCATTTCACTTAATTTTTTAAAAGATAGTATTCCACAGGCCAACATGGATTCAGGGCTTGCAAATGCGGTTCAAACAGTATATTCATGGGGACATATATCGTATCTAATTTTTCTGTTGATAGGTGTTTTATTTACCATTATAATTAAATCATCAAGTTCAATTTTTGCATTAACACTTGTCTTAGCATTTAATGGTTGGATTAATTTTGAGTTAGCAGCAGCAATGGTGCTGGGCGAAAATATTGGAACAACCTTAACAGCAATATCAGCATCTAAGGTTGCAAATATTACGGCAAAAAGAGCAGCCATTGCTCATCTATTTTTCAACTTAACTGGAGTTATTTGGGTAATTATTATTCTCCCTTTCTTTTTAGGAAGCATTAGTAATTTATACATGTATCTAGGAGGGGGAAACCCATTTACCAACAACCATGAAATTCCATTGGCACTTGCCCTTTTCCACACCTTGTTCAACGTGTTAAATACAATTATTCTCATTGGCTTCACAAAACAAATTACTCAATTTGTTATTAAACGAGTTCCTTCAGATTACAATGCCGAAAATAGATTTAAACTAACACACATTAAAATAGGAGTTTTATCTACACCCGATGCATCGTTGTATCAGGCACGACGAGAAACGGTACTTTTTACAGAGAAAGTTCGAAAAATGTTTATGAATGTTGAACGTATTTACGACACTCAAATTGAAAAAGATTTTAAACTTCTTTCCGAAAAAATAAAAACTACTGAAGAATATGCAAATCGGTTAGAGACAGAAATTGCCAACTTCTTGACCAAAGTAGGTGAAGGCAGATTAAGTGAAACCAGTTCTAAAAGAATGCGTGCTCTATTTAAAATGATTGATGATATTGAGAGTATTGCAGATTCATGTATTAACATCTTAAGTGCCATTGAAAAGAAGCGTAATTCTAAATTTATATTTCCAGATCAAATAAACAACAATGTACATTTGATGTTCAATATGGTTCGTGAATCGCTCGACATTATGGTAACTATGCTTACTCACGATGAAGAACTCCCCTTAAGCATGGCCCTTGAGACCGAAAACGAAATCAACAATTTTAGAGACATTCTTAAAAGCGAACACCTAAACAACCTTGAAAAAGGAGTATACAAATACGACGCAGGAATTCTATACAACGATATTATTTCGCAATGTGAACGGATTGGTGATTACGCAATCAATGTTGACGAAGCATTTAAAAGTTTATTTTAACTTCAGTTCGATATAACTACAGAAAGCATTCGACTGAATTTCAGACAATATAAGGATCCTACAAGTAAGAACAAACGAACGAGCCATAGCCCATTAGAGAATAGTTATAAATTAAGGCTATACCTTTTTTACGAACAACTTTTTGGATCAAAGTAATATTAGGGTTGATAAATATTATACCTTTTTATAATTTTACAAACAGACCTAATATGCTAATATTTAAATCATTGACTCAAATAAATAAAGCCACGAATTGTATTGATATAACAAATCAATTCTTTCCTAAATAATATTGGCGCTTCGCCCAAACCCGACTTCCTTTTTTTTAACAAAAGCTCAAGTGCGGCCGGGTGATTTACTCCCGAGTTCTGCCAATGACATGTTTTATTATAATGCTGTAGGGTAGTGAATTACAAACTTTTGTTTTAATACATTTCTACATGTCCAGCCGTACAACGTTCACTCTTTTATTAAATAAATATTGCGGCCGGTTTCATCTGTGTTCTTTTCTACCCCGGGTTAAAACCCAGGGCTACAAATATTCCGCTCCTATGGAGCTATTTGTC
>JAQIBQ010000507.1 GCA_027859005.1 Prolixibacteraceae bacterium
CTTCTACTCTATTGTTTTTTATTAACCTTTTATTTCAACTGCACACATTTCTTAAAATTCTGTTTCACTAATTTATTTATTTTCGATAAATCGTTCTTTATTTTACGCTGAGATTTGCAGTTATACAATTCAACCAAGGGATCATTATCAATTATACTTTCCAACAAATTTTCAATTGAAGGAGCCCTATCTAAAGCGGAATAGTCTTCATAGGTATAGGAAGTAAAAGCAACATTCACATTAATCCCTCTGTTATCGAGTAAATAGCCATTTTCAAGCTTTGTTAGGATTGCGAAACCCTCTCCTTTTATGGAATAATTGTAGTATTTCATAACCTGCGCCATGGCTGTTGCTACACAACCCGTTACGGCTTTTTAGCTACAAGAGTATTTCTGCGGACACAAATCGTTATAATAAGGAGATTGATTCCACGTGGTGGTCATCAAAGGCGCAACACTTGTTGGCGAAGCTTTTGCTAATGCGCCTTCGTTTTCAAGTATACTCCACTTACTATCAAGACCGCTGCTTTTTAGTTCGGGGTGCTTTTTCAGATAACGAATTTGACGTTTATACTCCTCAGTCCATTTAAGCATATTAATGGGAAGATTGTCTTCATTGATCTTTGCCGAAGTAGAATAGCCAAGGATAGGTTTGGCAAGATCGTCGCCAGCCACCAAAACAAAACCATCGGTATTCGTTTTGAACAGGTAAACCAATTTATTTGATTCCAAGTTTGAGCTTTTGAGCCGATTGAAACGATTCTCACCTGAAAGGTTTAACTCTGCCAAACTAAGATCACTAATGGATATACTTTTTAGATTTCCTACTTGACTTGCAAGGAAGTTTGCAGCCACAAGCTGGGCTCATTCGGGTTCTACTTGTTTGGCATGAGCAAATCCCACGACAAAAACAATGCATAAAATGGAAATAACGATTCGTTTCATATGTAAAAATTATGTAAATCCTTAACAAGTTAGGAATTAAGAAATACGTCAAACAAAAGTACTACTAGACCTCAAACCAATGCCGTCAACAAATGCGCTAATTGAAATCTTTTATGTACATATAAAACATAGTATTACAAATCCGATGTAACATAGCTAATTATAAACCTTTTCATGATTTTGTTTTTTTGATTTCAAATCCTATAAAATTATGAACATTAATAATGGTCGTTATCAAACCTAATCTCAATATTCATATAACCAGTATCTATCTTAAATTCATTATCAAATTTTGCAAGTCAGTATCGAGAAAAATGTCTTCAATTTCTTCTCCAGCTTTTTTTATACCTTAAATTATCGATGTTTAATTCGGTCAGGACTTCATCACACTATCGGAAATAGGATCGTCTTCGTTATTGCATTGCACCAATAAATTAATTGATGCGGTAAATAACAAATCCAATAGGATCCATTTAACTGCTTGAGTTTTTTCATATCAATTACTATTAAGGTTTCTGAAATATTCCATAAACTTATCCTCATCAATATACCAATAAACGTTAGAAGCAGTTGTCACCCATCCACAAAATGGGCTATTGAATTCTATATCGATAAAATCATAAGGTTCGCCCACATCAACCGTCTCCCAAGTTTCACCACCATCAATTGTATGAAGAATGGTTCCAGCTGCACCACAAGCCCAGCCTTCAATGTCAGAAGTAAATTCGATATCGTATAAATGTGGATCGTTTACGCTTCCATGTCGAATTATTTCCCAATTTTTGCCACTATTGGTGGTTTTAATTATTTGGCCGTAATCTGCACAAATCCAACCGCGATCAATATCCTGAAAAAACAAACCATTAGCGTGGGTTGCAGATGGTTGCTCGTACCAATGCATTGGGAATTCATATGGTGTATAATCGAGACCCGAACCACGATAAATAGTTCCATAATCGGAGCCATAATCTTTCAAAAAAAACACAACACTCTCATGAGGACTAAATACCTTACCTCCTCCTTGGCTTACTTTATAAACTTCTGTCCAGTCAAACAACTGACTGTATGTCCGATGCAACTTCTTACTGGATGAAACAAAGCCAATATCCTCTCGGACAAAAAATATACTTTGTGGATCATAAATTCCTTCAATTTTAGAAGTTTCAATCCATTCACTTGTTTTATCATTGTATTTAGCAACTTCTCCGGATTGCCCCAAGACATAAATCAAACCATCTCCAAAGCATTGTAATCCATCGGTACCAAAATCATTAGGAGTTTCAATATAATCACGATAAATTTCAGACTCATACCCTATTTCACCAATATGATTTGAATAACCACTAAAAGTTTTCCAACCTGATACATAAACACTTGAAAACAGTTTATCAAATGATGAAATGCCTGTAATATTAATTCCAATCGATTTAGCAGCAAACGACCATGTTCCATTTGAAATATTGGAATCTTCATCTTCTTCCTTTTCAGCAATATTCATTGTTACCGGATAGATTACATGTAACGTTACCCGATGTTGACACATATCGTTTACCATTGAATATTCATCGTTCACAATTTTCACCAAACCATAGGTTTCATCTTCCAATCGATAAACAATTACTTTATTAAGTGGTAACTCTTTACAATCGTTACTATACTCACCATCTGGAATCTCATCAATTTCATCGAAAGACGAATAATCGGTTATTTCGAAATTTCCGCAAAGAGCGGGAAGATCAGTACACCACGGTTCGTTAACAATCCCATTTGTCCACACATCTTCTGGTGCATTTTCATAAGTATAAACTTCTCCTGAATGAAAGTGATAATATTCGTTTTCATTATCTAAGACAATAACTTTATAGTTATTGGGATCCCAATCAAATCCTTCATTGCAAGAATTTAAAAATGGAAGAAAAAAAGCTATAGCAATTAGTAGTTTTTTCATAATTATATGGTTTTTGATTCTTATGATCATTTGAAAGTAAGTGCCAACCAGCGGGACATGCATCTGCCGCAGCATACCTATCTACTTATTCACAAAAAATGATTTCAATGAACTATTTCGCGAAAGCTAAAGTACGAAAAGTTAAATCCGAAAAGTTGGCCAATGAATATTCGGTAAACATAGATTACAATTCGGTAAGAAATGAAACTCCTAGCAGCAAGCTGTCGAATTATCTCAAAAAATATCGATTATATAAATCAACGTGAGTTGCCACCTAGACACTCATCTTAGCACCTCACTTACTGACTACTACATAATTTATTTATTGGTCATTAGGAAAATTAAATATAGAGTCAATAAATGACTTTTTTCTAATGACAATTGACTAGTCAGCTCTGCCATAACCGAAGAATTCTTTTTAAATATATGAATTTCAATATTATGCTGTTTTTCCATATATCAAGCTGACGTTAAATTAATCAAGATTCGGGGAATCAAGTTTACAAAATCTGCGTAACTAATACTACCCATGAGAGTTAATGAAAGCTTGATATTTTGACTATAAGGCTGAGAATAACCCCAGTTACTTTTCTTTATTTCTTCGACTTAACTTTGACTTTCAATGACGCCTCAGAGAACTCGCAAGCTCGTTTCAAAACTTAGCTTTTTACCACTTAGAAACGGTGTTCAACCAAATGCCAAAGGGTATTAATAAAATGAGTTTAATTCCAAATTTTATGTCGAATTCAGGTTAATAAGAAAAACTAGGAATTGAAATCCCTGAAGGAAAACCTGGCATCAATCCCCGACGCATGTCTAGAACTCCAAAAAATGAGATTGTGCATATATATGGTTTTCCAGACGAATACGAAAAATAAAAAAGGGAATAATTCAATTGCATTGAAACATCCCCTTCTACTCTATTGTTTTTTATTAACCTTTTATTTCAACTGCACACATTTCTT
>JAQIBQ010000209.1 GCA_027859005.1 Prolixibacteraceae bacterium
TATTAATGGCGGATATGGCGACAATGAAGTCTCAACAGTACTCGATTGTACAAGCGATCAAATTGAAATTATTAGACAAGGAAAAGGTGAATTATTATAGAATAAAGAAATAAAATGAACCACTTTGAAATAAATAAAGAGTCATGGAATAAGCGTACTGATATTCATATTGATTCAGAATTCTACGACAATGAAAATTTCATTAAAGGAAATACTTCTTTAAATAAAATTGAACTTGATCTATTGGGAAATATTGAAGGAAAATCAATTTTACATCTCCAGTGCCATTTTGGACAAGACACCATCTCCCTTGAACGTTTGGGAGCAAACGTTACCGGAGTTGATTTGTCTGACAATGCTATTAATAAAGCAAAAGAATTAGCTCAAACTACAAACTCCAAGGCAACTTTTATCTGTTGCAATATCTACGATTTACAAAAACACCTTAATCAAAAATTCGATATCGTTTTCACTAGTTACGGTACTATTACCTGGTTACCCGATTTAAATAAGTGGGCCAGTATTATATCTCATTTTCTAAAGCCAAAGGGTCAATTTATTTTTGTTGAATTTCATCCTTTCATTTGGATGTACGACGATGATTTTAAACAAATTAAATACAACTATTTTAATTCAGGTGAAATTATAGAGGAAGAAGATGGATCATATGCTGGCAGTAAAACAGCGATTAAATTTCAAAGCATTACTTGGAACCATAGTATTAGTGAAGTAATTACTAGTATGTTGAAAAATGGTCTTGAAATAAATTCATTTAATGAATTCAATTATTCACCTTACGATTGTTTTAATAATACCGAAAAAATAGGAAACAAAAAATACATTATTAAACCTTTTCAGAATAAGGCTCCTCTTATTTATTCAATTACTGCATTAAAAAAGTGACTCTAAAATAAGTTTCTAATAAATATAACACTATATTTAAGTGATTATAAACCAAGAAACTAACTAGTAATGACTACAGGTGGTGGCTTTAAAGCGATATGGTATGCAGTAAAAACAACATATACCGTTGGTTTAAACAATATTCTAAAAGCTAGCTTTTCTAAAAACACATGTAAAACTTGTGCATACGGCATGGGCGGTCAAAAAGGAGGAATGAGAACTGAAACAAATGACTATCCTGAAATCTGCAAGAAAAACTTCCAAGCACAATTAACAGACATTCAAAACCCGATACCTAATCACATTTTCCAAAACAAAAGCATCAATGATTTTAACACAATGTCTTCACGTAACATTGAACGACTAGGACGATTAAACACACCTTTATATAAAGCCGAAGGAGATACTCATTATACTTCCATTTCATGGAAAAATGCCTTTCGAAAAGCGAATTATGCATTGAAACAATCGGATCCAAATAGAAGTTTTTTTTACAGTTCCGGACGTTCCTCTAACGAAGCAGCATTTTTACTACAGCTATTTGCTCGCACATATGGAACCAACAACATCAATAATTCATCCTATTACTGTCATCAAGCTTCGGGCGAAGGAATTAAATCAGTTTTAGGAACAGGTACTGCAACTGTTCAATTAAAAGACCTGAATAAAGTTGATTTATTCTTTGTAATTGGAGCAAATCCGGCATCGAACCATCCACGCTTTATGCGACAGTTGGTCAATTGCCGACGACGAGGCGGACAGGTAATTGTTATTAACCCAATAAAAGAAAATGGTTTGATGAAATTTGCTATTCCTACAGATATCCGATCGATGTTAGGTGGTGGTAGTAAAATTGCTTCAGAATTTGTTCAGCTTAAGATCGGTGGTGACATAGCCTTACTAAAAGGGATCGCAAAATCAGTAATTGAACAAAAAAAATACGATGTAGAATTAATAGTAAATCACACTATCAATTCAAATGAATATATCGATGATTTAAAAAATACAACATGGGAAAGTATTATTCATAGTTCAGGCATATCAAAAGATCGAATAATAGAAATTGCTAAAATATATGGAAATGCTAAAAATGTAGTTTTCACTTGGGCTGTTGGTATTACACATCACTTACATGGTGTTGAAAATGTTGAATCTATTGTAAACCTTGCTTTATTGCGAGGAATGATTGGCAAACCCAATTCAGGACTACTACCGCTACGTGGTCATAGTAATGTGCAAGGAGTAGGATCAGTTGGAGTTACCCCTTCTCTTTCGAAGGATACCATTCGAAACCTAGAAAAAGAACTGAATATAATACTTCCTAAAACGGAAGGGAAAGACACCATGTCGTGCATGAAACTGGCACACAACAGCGATATTGACTTTGCTTTAATTATGGGAGGAAACTTATACCAATCGAACCCAAATACTTATTTTGCAAAAGAAGCTTTAAATAATATTCCATTCAAATTATTTTTAACAACTACACTTAATAAAGGGCATTTTAATGGTATCGAAAAAGAAGTATTAATTTTACCAGTGTCGGCCCGCGATGAAGAATTCCAAAGAACAACCCAAGCATCAATGTTCAATTTTGTACGTCTGAGCGATGGAAAAATTACACGTCTAAACAATGTTAAGTCAGAAGTAGAAATTTTGAGAAAACTGACTACAAGTTTACTCGGTAATGAAAAAATTGATTTTTCTAAATTGAAAAGCCATAACTTAATTCGCAAATTAATAGCAAAAACCATTGCTGGATATGAGAAATTAGATTCAATTGATAGTACAAAAGAAGAATTTCAAATACCAAACAGAACCTATCACCAACCTTTTTTCTCAACACCTAACAAGAAAGCCATTTTCAGAATTTGTGCAATTCCAAAGTTGATTACTCCTGAAAATTCATTTAGAATGATGACCGTTCGCAGCGAAGGGCAATTTAATTCAGTTGTTTACGAAGAAAAAGACAGCTACCGTCAACAAAATTCAAGACAAGTTTTATTGATGAACAAACAAGATATGGCTGCAGGAGGTTTAAAAACAAACGATTTAGTTACCATTCAAAACGAAACTGGTAAATTAGAAAAATTGAAGGTTAAAGAATTTAATATTTCTGAAGGAAATGTAATGACTTATTTTCCTGAGGCAAACATCTTAATACCAACAACAACTGACCCTCGGAGTAAAACTCCTGCCTATAAATCGGTACTTATTCAGATTTCAAAAAGTTAGTAGGATAATGTAGAAATTAAATACTCTTTACGTTTTATAAAAACAGGAAGAACTCTTTTTACTACCTTTGTCTTTCTTATTTTAAAACATGAAAACAACTCGTCAAATCCTATTTACCTTCTTTTTGTTACAGGTATTCGTATTACAGGGAATAAATCCACAACGAATCGTTTCTCTAGCACCATCCCTTACCAAAAACATCTATTATTTAAATGCTGAAAATCAGTTAGTGGGATGCACTAGTTATTGTACTGAAGCATTAGCCGAAAACAAAGAAGTTGTTGCATCAGCAATTAAAGTAAACATTGAAAAAACAATAAGTCTTTTGCCCGATTTAGTTATTGCCACCACCATTACTTCTCCCGAAACACTTGAAACACTAATGAATTTTGGGATTAAAGTTGAAGTTTTTCCTACACCCAAAAACTTTGATGAAATTTGCGAACAATTTTTGCGCATGGGTGAAATTACGGGGAATAGTAAAAGTGCTTTGAAGATAATAACAGAATCGAAGCAAAAAGTGAATAGGCTTATTAATTCAATTGATTCAATTGATTCAAACCAAATATTATTTCAAATTGGTAGCGATCCTATATTTACAGTACTTCCAAATACTTTCATGAACGATTTCATTTCCTTTACAGGTGGTGAAAACATAGCCAACGATATGAAACATGGAACTTTAACCCGCGAGCATGTACTAGCAAAAAACCCCGATTATATTTTCATTGTAAGCATGGGAGTTGTAGCAGAAGAGGAAAAAAACACATGGCTCAATTTTAAGGAAATAAGCGCTGCTAAAACAAATAACATATATACTGTTGATGCCGATAAGGCTTGTAGCCCAACACCAATAACATTTGTTGAAACTTTAGATACCATCATAAAATTAATGAACAATAATCATGAATCAAAAGTATTCTAAATGGTTGCTATTCGTTCTGATTCTATTGGCATTAACACTTGTTTCAGCATTATTCTCATTACTCACAGGAGAAATTAAAATTTCAATCAAGGAATTGCCCGAAATTCTGAACTCAAAAGAAGGACTCCAATATGCTATACTATCAAAAATACGATGGCCTCGAATTATCTTGGCATTTTCGGTAGGCGGAGCATTAAGTTTAACTGGTGCCATTTTGCAAGGAATCTATCGCAACCCTCTTGTAGAGCCCTACACGCTTGGCATTTCTGGAGGTGCAGCATTAGGAATTGCATTGGTAATTGTTTTGGGACTTCACCTTAGCTTAGGTTCATTTATGTTACCCCTTGCAGGTTTTTCAGGCTCAGTAATCACTATTTTTTTAGTCTATTTTCTAAGTATCCGAAAAGGCGCCATAAATATAAACCGAATGCTGTTAATTGGTGTGATGATTAGTTTTATTGCATCGTCAGCAATGATGTTCTTAATGGCAATTAGCACTACTGAAAATTTACATAGCATTATTTTTTGGATGATGGGATCGTTAGAAGAGCCCAATTCATTCTTAATAAAAGTTGTTTTTTGGTCATCTATTTCAGGATTGGTTATAAGTTACTTTTTTGCACGCCCATTAAATGCACTTCGCTTGGGTGAAGAAAAAGCCCGTCATTTAGGAATAAATTCAACTGTTACCATTCGAATTCTTTTTGTTGTTGCATCGTTATTAACCGGTATCTGTGTTGCTGTTGCTGGTATTATTGGCTTTGTAGGTTTAATTATACCGCATATTATCCGCATAATTATTGGCCCCGACTACAGAGTACTTTTACTAAGTTCTTTCTTAGGAGGTAGCATTTTCTTAATGATAAGTGACATAATAGCCCGAACAATTATATCTCCAAATGAATTACCAATTGGAGTAATAACAGGTTTAGTTGGAGGCATCGTTTTCGTTTTTGTTCTTGCCAGTGCTAATTTCAAATCGAAACTAAATTAGCATGAAAAATTACCTGAACATAAACAATATTGTTGCTGGATACCATTCAGGTTTTCAGCTTAAGAAAGTCAATTTTAGTATTGAAAAAGGAAAATTCGCGGGAATAATTGGGCCAAACGGTTCAGGCAAAACAACCTTTTTTAAATGCTTAACTGGCGATCTTAAAACATTGAATGGTTCCATTGAGCTAAACAAGGTTGACCTTGCCAAATTACAGATCAAAGAGAAAGCCAAGAAAGTGGCAGTAGTTTCCCAATTCACTGAAGTAACCGATGTTACTGTAGAAGATTATGTAATTATGGGACGCATGCCTTACCGTTCAAATTTTCAATTTTTCGAATCTAAAGAAGATCACGAGATTGCTGAAAAATACATGAAACTAACTGATGTATTTCAATTCAAAAACAAAGCCATGTCGGAGTTAAGTGGTGGCGAACAGCAATTAGCAGCCATTGCCCGTGCATTAACACAAGAGCCCGAATTATTGCTGCTTGACGAACCAACTTCGCACCTCGACATATCTCATCAAGTGCAAATTTTAAACTTAATCCAGCTCTTAAACGATGAATTAGGTCTTACAGTTCTTATAATTATCCACGACCTAAATTTAGCTAGTGAATATTGTGATTACTTAGTAATGATGAAAGATGGTGGTGTTCACATCCAAGGAACACCGAGCGATGTTCTCAATTACCAAACCATCGAAGATGTTTACAATACCGTTGTGATCACCCGTGAAAATCCGGTTTCAAAGAAACCTGTTGTGTTTTTAGTTTCCGATCGGGTAATGAAAAATCAATAAATAAGAGTAGATTCTGTCTTTTCCTTAAAACTATTCTTTGCTGTCCCTTTCAAGGGACAGACTATGAATGAAAGAAATAGTAATTGGCCGATCAACATATGCCATAAAAGACACTTATGCCCCATCGGCCAAATAAAGCATTAAATTACAGTACATTTTTACACACTTTTCCAATTTGCCGATACAGCATAAATCAACTAAATATGAGATGTGGATCGGCTATAAATCTTGTTTCTTTTAATTATCCGTTGACTGAAGGCAACGGCAAAGGATACAGCAAATAATATTCATTTTTGTAAAACCATCCTTCTTCATAACATAAAATTCACACTCAATCCCTAGTTCTCTTTATCAACTTAATTATAACGACTTACCAAATCATTAATAATGCAAATTGTATCCTTCAATAATTGAAAAGCACTCTTATTCCCAATATTTTCTTTCAACATATTAGTAACACTTCTATAAAAACAAACATTTCTTTCTATATTTGCATTCGAATTTGGTTCTAGTCTGAATATTCTCAGATTGGATTAAAAAGGGAATCCGGTGCACATTTTAAATGTTATTCCGGAGCTGTACCCGCAGCTGTAAACCTTATAAAAGCTTTTTGAATCACGCAGCCACTGACTTGAATATTCAAGACGGGAAGGCCTCAAAAAGTAAGGTGAGCCAGAAGACCTGCCAATTGTATTTTAGTTTTTAACTAAAGCTTCGGGATTAAAGCATGTGAAATCTATCAAATATCTTTCACAACCCTTAGCTCATTTTTTAGAAGAATGAGAAAAATTATGTTCATTTTGCTGTCATTTTTGTCAGCGTATTGCTTACACGCAGAAGAACCAGCACCAGCTGTAATGGACTCTGTTTTATTGGATGAGATTATCACTTATAGCGATTATCGAAAGTTCCAACCTGGTGCAAAATTTGATCTAATTAACATTGAAGAGCATAGTAATAGCCATGCAAACTCTATCGATCAGCTTATAATGCTGAATAGTCCCATTTATATTAAAACCAATGCTGGTGGCTTAGCAACAATCAGAATACGAGGAACCGCACCCGACCATACTTCAATAAATATTGGTGGAATTAATTTGAATTCACTAACCCTAGGACATTCAAATATTTCAAGTGTTCCAACTTTTATGTTCGATCAAATTGATATCCAATATGGAAGTTCTTCAACGCTGAATGGTTCTGGATCAATCGGAGGTGCAGTTTATTTACGACAAAAAAAC
>JAQIBQ010000012.1 GCA_027859005.1 Prolixibacteraceae bacterium
CTTTTAAACCTATGTATTTTCAATGCATAGTGGTTTAGTTATATGCTCAATGTGCAAGCTTCAAACTTCAAACAGTTTCGTTTGTGAAACCCTCTCAAGGTTTTGAAGGAAAAGATGCCCAAGAATCTAATTTAAGTAGTATTCAACGCTTCTTTGCCGATTTTATAATCGACAACCATATGATTGCCAACATTGTATTTTCAATGCTTCCACAAATCTCCTTATAAGCTTAGTCTTGACCTGACAAATTGTAAATTTGGAAAATCAGACATCAATGTTTTAATGTTAAGTGTTTGTTACAAGGGAGTTGCGCTTCCTGTTTTATGGACACTTTTACCGAAAAGAGGTAATTCAAACAGCGAGGAAAGGAAAAAGCTTTTAAACCAATATATTGAACTCTATAGTACTGCAAGCATTTACTCTTTCATGGTTGACCGAGAGTTTATTGGTGGTGATTGGTTTGAGGAACTTATTCATTGTCAAATTCCCTTCTACATTAGAATAAGGGGGAATATGAAAGTGAATGTACCGGGAAAAGGGCTTAAAAAAGCCTTCTGGCTTTTCAACCACCAAAAGTGAACCAATCCCTTAATTACAATGGCTTTGTTTATATTGGAGAAAATTTAGTATACCTGTCAGAGAGTAAATCTTTTATCAAAAGCGAAAATAGAAATGATACATTGATTATTGCTTCATTCAACAAACAAGATCAGGCGTTAATGAAGACTTTATAACTGCATCAAAATTTTGTTCTGTACTTAAGTGAAGAATGTAAAACTATTTTGGCCGCACCAGAAGATGAAAAATTAGTATATCGCTCAAAAATGCACGAAAAGTATTCACTTTCAAAAATCTTTAAAAGTTTACTGCGACCAGATTTAAAGAAGTTGAATGCAATTAAAAAATAATTCTATCTTGTTTGAAAAATAGAACACAATCAAATGAACAATTTCTGGAAAGAAACAACAAAACCAATATTTGCTCTAGCGCCAATGGAAGATGTTACCGATACCGTTTTCCGTGAAATTGTTATGCGTGTTGCCGACCCCTCAAAATTGAATGTAGTTTATACCGAATTCACCAATGTTAATGGTATGAATCATCCGCTTGGAAAACTTCGAGTAGGAGAGCGCTTAATTGTAAATGATTCAGAAGTTGGATATTTGAAAAAATTGAATGTGAAATTAGTGGCTCAGGTTTGGGGAAAGGATCCTGAAATATTTCATAAAATAGTAAAAGAAATTTCAGATGATAATAAGTTCGATGGAATTGACATAAACATGGGCTGTCCGGTAAAAAATGTGGTTAAAAATGGTTGTTGCTCTGCTTTAATTGGTTCACCCGAATTGGCAAAAGAAATAATTTTGGCTTCGAAAGAAGCTACTCAACTGCCTGTAAGTGTGAAAACTAGAATTGGCCTATCGAAACCTATAACCGAAGAGTGGATTGGAACACTAATGGAAACAAATCCTGCCGCAATAATATTACACGGTAGGGTTCAAAAGCAACAATCGGATGGATTAGCAAATTGGGATGAAATTGCCTTAGGAGCTGAAGTTCGTAATCGAATGAACCCCGAGGTAGCCTTCCTCGGTAATGGCGATGTTATAAGTTATGCCGATGGAGTAGAGAAGACTGTGAAGTATAAATTAGACGGAGTAATGATTGGACGCGGTATTTTTCATAATCCATGGTTTTTTGCCGAGGATGAATCTAATCGATCTTCTAACGAAAGAATTGATTTGCTACTGCAACATGTGAAATTGTATAACGAAACTTGGGGGCCCAGTAAGAATTTCAATATTCTAAAACGATTCTTTAAAATATACACTTCAAACTTTATTGGCGCATCACAATTGCGTAACGATTTAATGCAAACCAATTCATTGAAAGAAGTTAAAAAGGTTGTAGAGCAATTTCAATCTAGCCAGAATTAGCCATTTTTATAAGATGAAATCAATTGCAGTTGATTCGGTACAATTGAAACATGTAAAGGGTGTAGTCCTAAATATTCACCATCGGCTTCGGTGCAAATTGGTCCCGAAATATCAAGTTTTAAATCTCGAACCTGATAAAAATCGAAGTACTTTATTTTATCAACCTTCCCGCCAAAAATTTTAGGTAAGCTCACAATTAATTTTCGTTTAGAAATTTTACAAGCCAAGGTGACATCTAGCATTCCATCGTCTGGAATAGCGTTGGGTAATAGTTTAAAGCCTCCTCCTTTGTACTGACAAACTCCAATTGTAAGGTTGTAAACTTTTGTGTTAATAGATTCACTGTCGAGTTGAATTAATGAGTCGATGTTTTTATTGGTAAATAACGATTTGATGAGCCCTGTTATGTAATCACTCTTCTTTGATTTCCCTTTTTCTTTCTTAGCCAAGGAGTACTTTAATACTTTAGCATCGAAACCAATACCTACAGAATTAATAAAATAACGAGTTTCTTTATTTACACCGTCGTGTTTGAAAATTATTTTTCCAACATCTTGAAATATTGTTTTACCTTCTTTTATTTGTTGTATTGCTTCTTTGAAATTTTTTGATATTTGGTGCGTTTTGATCCAGTCGTTGCCGGTTCCCATCGAAATCATTCCTAACAATATACTTGAAGGAGAAGTTTTATTTTGACTCATAATGCCATTCACCACTTCGTGTAGAGTACCGTCACCACCAATAATGATGATTTTACGAAATCCTTTTTCAATTTTTTCTTTTACAAGAGAAATGGCATGTTTAGGTCTTTCTGTTCTTACTATTTCAAATGAAAAGTTTTCCTTCAATAGTTCTTGTTCAATTAGTGGCCATTCTCTTAATGCTTGGTTCCCACCTGCATTAGGGTTCAGTACTACTAGCCAATTTCCTTTTGTATTCTTTTCCATAAAATCGAATTCGGTGGTCAAATGTATATAATAACATTCGATTTAAATATGTTGAAGAGTATTTTTACCCATTACATTTATTATTGCAACGCTCAATTTTTGTTTAGTGTTTCAAAATGTCGATTCGTTTTTTGTATTTTAGTCGAAATTATTTCTGAATGAAACCATTTAAAATATTTCTGTTTATAGCTACACTTTTAGTACTAGCTTTTGCTTTTTCTATGCATAGTACATTTAATGAAAATGGGAATGTAATTGAACTAACAGAGCAAAATTCAATTTTAGATGATTCAACTCTACTCAATAAAGTTGATACTGTTTCAGAAATACAATCTACAATAAACGGTATTGAACAAGTTACATCGCTTTATCCCTTTTTTAATCAATTGAAATTCAGTAACGATTCTTTGATTCGAATCGTTTTCTTTGGAGATTCACAGCTTGAAGGTGATTTTTTAACCACAGGCTTTCGTGATCAGTTTCAAACTCTTTTTGGCGGTAATGGCATTGGTTTTATGCCTGCTGAAATGTATTTCAATACCACTCAGAAATTAGCAATAATACCATCAGGATTTGAGAAACATATTGTGAGTTCTAGGTCAAGTGAAACAAAACGGAATTATGGTTTTTACGGTAGTTATTTCACTCCAAAATCCGATGCCAGTTCTATTCGAATTAAAAATCGCGATTCAAATCATAAATTTGAAAACTTGAAAATACTTTATTCAGGGAATTCCAATTTAACAAGCAACTCAAACACGGATAGTGTATATAAGCTCCGAAGTGCTTCCATTGCAATCCAAAACTTGCCTTTTGATAAAGTTCCTTCAGAAATTAAACTTGCCTTTAGAAATAATGACAGTTTGAAAGTATTTGGATTATTATTCGACTCTGTATCTGGTGTTGTTGTTGATCATGTTCCATTTAGGGGGAGTTTAAATTTAATGTTGAATAAATACGAAGAAATTGGTTTTGTAGAAATGAATAAGCTACTTAAACCTAAACTAATAGTCTTGCAGTTTGGCTTAAATGTGATTCCCGATATTCGGACCGATTATTCAAATTATAGAATTGCTTTTCAGCGTGATATTCATTTACTTAAAAAATATAGTCCAAATGCTTCAATATTAGTTATTAGTGCCTCTGATATGGCACATAAAGTAAATGGTAATATGGAACCTTATCCCAATATCAATGCACTAATTGAAGCACAAAAAGAAGCTGCTTTAAATGAGAATGTTGCTTTTTGGAATCTACGAAAAGCGATGGGTGGTGAAGGAATAATTATTGAATGGGTGAGTAATGATTTAGCAAAAACCGATTACGCTCACTTAACCAGAAAAGGATACCTTAAAGTTTCAGGTTTATT
>JAQIBQ010000047.1 GCA_027859005.1 Prolixibacteraceae bacterium
GATTAAGGGATTTGTTTTATTTTTATTGATGATTATTTCATCGCTGGGGTTTTCAAATAGTATCGACTCTTTGTTATTGATACTTGATAATTCAATACAACGAAGTTCAGAATTTCAGCAAAACAGAGAAGGTCGAATCAAAAGTTACAAGTCTTTATTAGAAGATGAGGACATAGAAAATAAACAGAAATATTTAATTTACTCGAAATTATACAACGAATACCATGCTTATCGTTTCGATTCGGCTTTATATTATCTATCAATAAAAACTGAATTAGCACGAAATATAAATCAAAATGGATGGATAAATGAGTCGTTGATTGATGAAGTTAAGCTTTTGTCAGCAACAGGCATGTATAAAGAAGCTTCTGATGTTTTTTCTCAGATAAAACGATCAGAAATTACATTGAATCAATTGCCCAAATATTATATTGTAGTATCAAATCTTTATAGTCAATTGGCATTTTACACAAGCATTTCATTAAATATCCCCCATTATCGTGAATTAGTAAAATGTTATCGTGATTCAGCGTTAGCAATTCTACCGGAAGAATCAATTGCACATTTAGAACAATTGGAATTGAAATATTATAACGAACGACAACTCGACATTTCAATAAAACTTGCCGAAGAATTATTGTCAAAAACGGAGCAAAACAATCCAAATTATGCGCTATTTGCTTATCGTTTAGCCTGTAATTATGGCGACAAAAATAATCTAGAGAAAGAGAAGGAATATCTCATTCGTTCGGCAATTGCCGATATTAAAAATGGAATCAAAGACAATGCTTCTTTAACATTATTGGCCATGATGCTTTACCGCGAAGAGCATATTGAAAAGGCCTACGATTATATTAAATTTTCATTGTCTGATGCATCATTTTTTAATGCTCCTCTTCGGTTCATTGAGCTTTCTAATGTTTTGCCCATGATCAACGATGCCTATCATTTGAAACAGGAGAAACAAAAGGGGATATTACAAAACTACTTGCTTTTAATAAGTTTTTTAGCCGTTTTTCTTATCACATCATTGGTTTTCATTGTTAAGCAATTTCGAAATTTAGCCATTATAAGAACTGATTTGCAAAATGCCAATCAGCAACTTAATGATTTGAACAATGAACTTCAGATATCCAACACTCAGTTAAATGGTCTCAATCTTCAACTTTCAGAGTCGAACCATATTAAAGAACAATATATTGGCCACTTTTTAAACCGTTGTTCGAATTATATTGAAAAAATAAAAAACTATCAAAAGTACGTATACAAACAAATCTCATTACGAAAATTTGCGGAACTATTAGACTCAACCAAATCGAGCAAATTAATCGATGCCGAACTTTCAGAGTTTTACGAAACTTTTGACCAAACATTTTTAATTCTTTTCCCAAATTTTGTTGAACAAATCAATGAACTTTTTCATGTTGATGAGCGCATTATTCTACGTAACGGAGAATTGTTAAATACTGAATTACGTATTTTTGCATTAATTCGTTTGGGCATTTCCGACAGCTCAAAAATTGCAAGTCTGCTCCGATACTCAGTAAATACTATTTACAATTATCGGGTGAAAATTAAAAATAAATCATTGGTTCCTAGAGAAGAATTTGAGGACAAAGTTAAGCAGATAGGAAATTTCAATAAAAACAACTAAGAAGTTGTTTCAGATTAAGCGTTAACTTAAATAAATTCATCTCAATCATTTTTAGCAATTATTGATGATCCACTTTTTACGCTGCTCGTGTTTAACCTAAACACATACGCAACAGACACTTAACAACTTTACAATTTCCCATTAATCTATATTTTCGCTACCACAATTAGTTTAAATCTTTAAGTGGATTTAGTTTCGTGCTATCATAAAATTCATAACTACTAATTGATATACACTATGAAAAAAATCTACTTTTTTGTATTTATTGCATTAATCGCAGTAAACACTATTTCAGCACAAGAAAACATTATTCTAGGCGGAGCAATGGAAGAAGAGGATGCCGACTTTTGGTCAGTAAGCAATTTAGAAAACGATCCTTCAAGTGTAACTAGTTTTTCTTTTGGTTACACTGATGATTCTCCTGTATTTGGAACCGACGGTTCACTTCATATGCTTGCTACAAACACTGGCACTAACGGATCACACCTTATGTTTTATCAAGCTGTTACTTTAACTGGAGGCAAGGAATATATGTTCGATTTTGCTGCAAAGGCACTTCAACCAATGATGAATTCATGGTTGGAAGTATATGTTGGAGCCATTGAACCTACCGACGGTGCTGATTATGGTGCTGAAGCAACTTCATTAGGAGGTTTTAAATCATCAAACTGGGAAGCTGAATGCTCTGATATTTTTGATGGAACACTTCAGGTTGATGGTTGTTTGCCAGGAAGTCAAGGAGCTTTTACGGTTGAAGGCGAAGGTGAACAAGAACTTTTTATTGGTTTTAAAATTGGTATTTGGGCTTATGACACCTCAATTGAATTTTTAATGGATAATGTGAGTCTGCTTGAGGTTGGATCCGAAACTGGTATTGATAATTTAAAGCAAACTACTTCGATGAAGATTTTTCCAAATCCAGTAAAATCGACGCTTTCATTTCAGTTTGATAAAAGTTTTGACAGAATCCGTATTTTAGATTTATTGGGGCAAGAACATCTGTACTTAAATGAAATAAAAAATCAGATCGATGTTTCGTCTCTTCAGTCAGGAATTTATATCCTCGAATTGAAGGACAATACTAAAGCCGTTTCTCAAAGCCGATTCGTTAAAGAGTAATCTAGTTAGATATAGTTCAAGTAAACAATTTTCATGAGGCTGTTAAATTTTCCGGACAGCCTCATTCTTATTCGTTTTGTGTATAAATCCACAATAGCATTAAAGCTCTTCCATCGTGGTATGGACCTTTCCAATTGTGTGCTTTTCTAGCTAATTTGTTATCGGGAGATTCATCAAGCCCATTGTTGTAGTACCCTCCAAATTCATGATCATACAAATCAGTTTGCATGTAATTCCACATCTTCTCAAATGCGATGGGATAGGTTAGGTTTTCGGGGAAGTATTGAGTCATAAGAGCCAAGGTATGCATTGCTTCGGCCTGTGACCACCAGGTTTTATTTCGTTTAATAATTTCCATTTCGTGATTAAAAACATAGCCCTTATCGAAAATCCCATTATAATTTGGTGCAAAACCATATTTCAGGGTATGATCTGTTAGTTTTTTTGCAACTCTCAAAGTAACAGAATCTACTTTTCCGTAGAGTTGTTTAGAAGCGTCGATTAATAAATAGGCTGTTTCAATGTTATGCCCGAAAGATACATGATCGATATTCTGATTTTCAAGTATGAATTCACGCGTAGAGTCGGAATAATTAATAGCCTCCCAATTTTGGGTGAAATAAAGTGTAAGCGTTCCATTTTCCTGAGTCATGGTATCCCTAACTAAATGCAACATCTCTTCTAAGCGTTTTTGAATGGAAGGAATAGGTAATACTTCATAAGCAGTGGTAAACGCCTCTAATAAGTGAATTGAAGTATTTTGATCTTTCCAAGTTGGGTTGCCCCACCCCATTTTTTTAGTAAGCTCATTATTTAATAGCATTTTCGATTTAAGCCCTTCACTTAAAACAAGGTTGTAATATCCTAAATATTCATCATCGTGCGCTACTGAATCCATCCAGTTGAAAGTTTTTAAAACCCACTGAAGCACTTCATCCGATGAATTTATTTTGGAATATTCTGCCAGAGCAAATAAGGCAAAAGTATTTCCGTAAATCAATTTATGATTTTTAAGATCTGTTTCTTCTTCAGGATTAATTGTAAGATGAAAGCCACCTTCATTGTTGTCCCACATTTTATTAATCAGGTACTGATAGCCATGGTCGGCTGCTTTTTTATAAATTTCATTTTCGGGGAAAAGTTGAGCAGCTTTTGACGCCGTCCATAAATCACGAGCCTGTGTTACAATCATTTTCACCTGATCGGTGCTGCGTTCCCAGTTGTATTCAAAATTTGTAAAGTAGCCTCCATTTATGGTATCGATTACTCGTGGGTACCAATCGTTCAAATGATTAATAACAGTTGTCTCAATTTCTGATTCAGGTATACCTAAAAATTCATTTTTTTGTTGAGACTTACAAGAATAAACGAGCAAAAAGAGAAGTGCGAATAAAAAGAATCTCATTATAGTTGAATTGATGATTTAGAACACAAAAATAAGTGATGCTTTCTAGCACAAAGGGTAGAAATCTATCGTTCTAAGGTGCTTTTTGAAACGTACAAAATTTAGATAGTTACTATTAAAATTGTGCCAGTAACCATTCCTTCAATAAATAAGGCCATGTTTCGGCAGCAATATTTCCTTTGCGTAAGCCATAACCATGACCACCTTCGGCAAGAAAATGAAGTTCAACTGGAATTTTATTCTTCCTTAAAGCCGACGTCATAACCAAGGCACTATTGCCATACTGATCATCTGACGTTCCGAAAATAAACATAGGCGGAGTTTCTTTGCTAATAGTTAATTCGGGAGTTAGGCTAAAATTCACACCCAAATCTAAATAGGCAGGATAAATTAATGCTGCGAAATCGGGCCTTGCACTCAATTCGTCGATTTCATCATTCGAAGGATAGGACATTTTATTGAATGAAGTTGCAGCACGAGCCGAAAGACTTCCTCCGGCGGAAAAACCCATGATCCCAATTTTGTGAGTATTATTCGCTTTTTTAATCATTCTGATTGCACGTTGAGCATCCTGAAGTGCCCCTTCTTTTTTATTGGGCACTCTATACTGAAGCACATAAGCCGTAATTCCAAGAGAATTAATCCATTATGCTATTTCTGAACCCTCTTTATTGATGGCAAGATCAGAATACCCTCCACCAGGGCAGATTAAAACACTGGCATCGAGCTTTTTTCCCTTTGGAAAATAAGCAATTAATAAAGGATTAGTAATATCGGTTAAACGAGTTACATCACCCGTTTGATTTTCATGCAATTTGGCGTCTTGTTTTGACGAAATTTCTCCTGGGACTTTATTCGGCCATAAGTAGAGCGTATCAATACTTTGAGCATTACAAATAAAGGAGGTGGATAAAAGAAGTAATAATGACAAGAATTTCATAAGAGGATTTTCAATTTAATTGCTTAATAGACTCCAGGCAAACCACAACAAAGGTGCCTGACCATGAAAGTCGCCTGTTATTTTGGGTCGGTTCAAATAATAATTGATATCGTTTTGCTGGCCAGTACCCACACACACATCCGTTACTTTTCCATCGAGAGATACATAATCGCATAAGGCCAACCAAGCTTTCTGATAAGCTTCGGTATAAATTTGATCTGTAAGCAAGCCACTTTTAACTCCTAAGGTTATGGCATAGCCAAACATTGCGCTTGCTGATGTTTCGTTCCATGCTTCAGGCTTATCAATTAATTGACGCCACATTCCATCTTCCGATTGGTACCTTACTAAAGCAGCCATCATTTTACGGTAGCCACTTACAATCGATTCGTAATGTGGATTATCTTCGGGTAATTCCGAAATTATTTCAGCTAAACCAGCGGCAACCCATCCATTTCCTCTTCCCCAATGAAATGGAATGCCAGGGCCATGAAAAAACAAGCCATTTTCTTTCTGTAACCTTGCAAGATAGGCATCGATTTCAATTGCTGCACGTTGAATATATACTGGGTTACCGGTAATCCGATAAGCTTGCGTTTGTAGGCTTCCAATCATCCAAACATCGTCGATCCAAAAACGGGTTTGATTGCTTAAGCCATCGCTACGAGGATTATCCCATTGCACATTTGCCAAATCAAGCGCTTGATTTAAGAAAACTTCTTCACCAGTTAATCGGTATAGCTCGAATGGCAAAATTCCGTATACATTGGCATCTACATGATCGGCTGTATTGGGAATAGAATCGGTAATCACGCGCATATAGCGTGCTGAAAGTTGATTGATAATATCTTCGTTTTTCAATTCACCTGCCAAACGAGCCACACCAAAAGCAGCACAAACTTCGGCATAATGAATGGCCGTAAAGCCATACGAATCGGCAATATCAAAATCACCTCTGGTAAAGAAATCATCCATTACTCTTTGTCCAATCAGTTCAGGCGATTTATCCTTTGGCCAGAAAGGTTTCACTGAGTTTTGAGTTTTACATCCACCAATAAAAAGGAGACTTAAAATTGACAATAAAAAGACTTTCATAGGTTTAGGTTTAATACATGTAAAAGTAGAAAAGAAATGTAGAACTTACGAAGCAATTCTATTCCAGTGTGGATTTTGAAAGAGACTGATTATCATATTGGGCTAAAGCCCTTTCTTCAAAAGGATATAAAGTACCCCAACATTAATGTCGGGACTATTGAAAAACCAATATTTTCAAAGCTTTGCCCAAATAATATTTAACCAGACACAAATTCAACCTATTTTTTATCATAGCCCTACGGACTATGCTAAAAGAC
>JAQIBQ010000448.1 GCA_027859005.1 Prolixibacteraceae bacterium
TACCCGAATTTGCAAGAGAATACATTGAAAACTTAGATCGTAAATATACATACAACGACGTTGAAGCTATTGCCCAAAAGCAAATTGAATTTGATAAAACCTATACAACCAAAAATGATTTCATATTTTATGATACCTGGTTAATTATTAGCAAAGTATGGTTCGACTTTGTTTTTAAAAAACATCCGGAATGGCTTCATCAGGCAATATTAAAAAGTCAAATAGATTTATTTTTGGTTTGCGATACAGACATGCCTTGGGTATTCGATCCAGTGCGGGAGAATGGTGGTGAAAACAGAAATAAATTACAAAAGATGTACATCAACGAATTAGAAAAATACAATTTTAAATATAGAATTATAGATGGAAGTGGAGAGCAAAGATTGAAAAAAGCCATTAAAATTGTAAGCCAATTATCAACCCAATAATTTTTATCTTTGAAGAAGGTAACACCCAATAGAATGAAAGTAATTATAGACAATAAAATTCCGTATATACAAGGAGCTCTTGAACCATTTGCAGAAGTAGTATATCTACCAGGTAGCGAAACAACAAAAGAAATTGCTAAAAATGCCGATGCCATAATCACACGTACCCGTACCCTTTGCAATGCTGAATTACTTAAAGATTCAAAGGTTAAAATGATTGCTACAGCAACAATTGGCTTTGATCATATCGACACACAATACTGTAACGAAGCTGGAATTGAATGGACCAATGCTCCAGGATGCAATAGTTGGTCGGTAGCACAATACATAATGGCTACATTGTTTTCAATTGCAAAAAGGAAAAGGTTACAATTAGATGAATTAACAATTGGAATTGTTGGTGCTGGCAATGTTGGTTCAAAAGTAGCCAAATTATCTACTCTAATTGGGATGAACGTTTTGGTAAACGACCCTCCACGCCAACGCATTGAAGGTGACACCAATTTTGTTAGTTTAAAGGAAATTCAAGAAAATGCTGATATTGTTACTTTCCATACACCTTTAAATAAAACAGGAGAAGATAAAACCTATCATTTAGCCAATGAAGATTTCATTTCGAACTGTAAGAAAAACGTCGTTTTCATAAATTCATCACGAGGCGGTGTAATGGATACTAAATCAATATTGAATGCATTGAACAACGGGAAAATTTCCGAAGCAATTATTGATTGCTGGGAAAATGAACCAAACATCAATTTAGAATTACTTGAAAAAGCATTTATTACCACTCCTCACATTGCTGGTTATTCAAAAGATGGAAAAGCAAAAGGAACCAGCATGAGCATTCAAGCCATTAGCCGCAAGTTTCATTTAGGTATCGATAACTGGGAATGCTCAACTATTGAGAAGCCTGAGAATTCAATCATTTCTATAAATGGGAAAGGAAAATCGAAACAAGCAATTCTAAGCGAAGCAATTTTAAGTACTTATCCTATTCAAGAAGATTCAAATCGCTTGAAGACTTCGGTTCAAACTTTTGAAAAGCAACGTGGTGATTATCCAGTTCGACGTGAATTCCCATATTACAAAATTGAAGCGAGTAATGTTCCATCTGAAATTATTGAATTGTTAAAGCGCTTAGGTTTTCAGATCTAAAAAATACACTTCAACCAATACTGCATTACACATTCAAATTGTATTATTTAGATTTTTGTTGATTCTCTATTAAACGATTGAATGAATCTTCTTTCTTACTTTTTGTAGAAAGTAACGTATAAAAGTGAGAGTCTTTATATTTCAAGGTCCATAAAAAAGGAAAAACAAAAAACAAACCACCAATAAAAGCACCTACATCAACTTCTTCATCCCTACAAATAGTAGTTTCAACAGTTCTATAGTCTTCTTTTTCAATCCGAACCGAAGTACAACTAAATATAGGTTTTGAGTCGCTCATTCGGTAAGGTGTTTGTCCAACAACCTCATCGTTGAGATACAAGTTGGCTCCACTCGGATAAGAATCGATATAAGTTGTGCTTGAACAGCCTGAGAATAAGATAAGTATTGATAGTAATACCGTACAAAATTGAATTGATTTTTGAATAAATATTTTCATGGGTTTGTATTTTAAAAGACAGAGAGCTCATCACAATTACAATACCAATATATTTAATACTTCATTAATAAATTTAATAGTTTTCTATCTAACTTATAACCATGCCAATCTTCGTATTGAACATCTTCTCTTCCAGAATCCATTATGCCAAAATCGCCTCTAAAGTTCCAAAGTGCATAACCAATACCATGTTCCGTTAAAATTGAAAGTACATCTTCGAACCAAGCCAAAAAAACTTCGTGTGGTGTTTTTTTCCAACAACCACATTCGCCACAATGCACTCCTACTCCTTGTTTAACCAAGTCTGTCCATGGCTGATAAAGTTTCTCTAAACTTCCTTTATCAAAATATTCTCCATTCATTTCTCCAGGCCAGACAGGCATTGGAGCACTTTCGGGATTTTTCATTGCCCATGGTGCTTGATAATGACTAACCCAATGCGGATAATAGCCCCTACAACTTTGTGCAATATTCAAGTCGGTAATTTCAGGAATAACAGAACTTCCAACATCATTTCCATCGGCAATTACTAAGTGATTTGGATTTACACTTCGTATTCTTTCTGCTGCGGCTTTAGCTACTTTTCGATAAATTTCACCGGGAATAGTTGTACGTTCACCATGTTGGTCATTCATATCTTCGCGCATACTTGGTTCGTTTACCAAGTCAAAACTAATTTTTTCTGACGATACGTTCTCGAAAACTTTTGCCCACATCTCCCAGTGATATAAAAATGAATCCTGAGCTGCTTTATCCTTCCAAAGATTAAAGGGTTCATGAAATCCAGCATTAACACAATAACCAGGTGCACGATGCAAATTCAAACTAACATGAAGGTTATGCTTTTGAGCCTTTTCAACCAAGCTTACAATTTCTTCAACTTTTGCTTCGTCGATATTGTATGTTTCCTCGGCAGCAATTGGCTTCGATGGATCAAATTTTAAATAGCGTGGATAGGCCATTGGTATCCTCACAAAATCGAACCCCCAATCTCTCATCCATTTAAAATCATCTTCAGTTGAGCTGTTTGAATTGTTCACACTAGCATAAGCCCCAAAATAATCTAACAAATTGAAACCCTTCCAGCGTGGTATTGTATTTAATACTTTTTCAGAGTTACATGAAGAAAGTAAAGAACTTCCCATTAAAGCAAGCGATGCTGAAGTCAATCCTGTTGTTTTAATAAATTTTCTTCGATTAATACGAGCGCTATTCATGTGTTTTCGCTTTTAGTTAGATTCTAAAAATAGAAAATAGTAAGGTAATCATAGGGGACAAATATTTCGAATGATTGTAATTTCTAAAAAAGATTTGTTGATTTGTGTTTTCTAAAAAATCTAACTATTATGCAAATTTTTTTAACTGGAGGAACTGGCTTCATTGGATCACATGTTGTCAGTGAATTGGTATCGAACAACCATTCTGTAACAATACTTGCAAGGAATAAGAATAAAGTTCCTGCTTTATTGAAACTACCAAACACAAAGATTATTCAAGGAGACATTTCCGATAAGGAAAGCTACAAAGATGAATTAAAAGGAAAAGATGCAGTAATTCATATTGAATTAAACTGGGGAGAAAAATCAACACAAATGCTAATGAACGATACTTTCGCATCGGTACAATTGTTTCAACTGGCGGCAGAAGCAGGTGTGAAAAATATCATTTACACTTCTTCTACTGCAGTAAACGATTGGGTGTACATGGATGAAAATGCACGCGCATTTGGCGAAAAGGCAACAGTATATGAGTATAGCAAACAAAATCCAGTAACCCATTATGGTGCAACGAAAGGTGCAACCGAATTGTATTTGCAATCAATTGCATTTGAATATAAACTCACTGCAAATATTGTTCGTCCTGGTTATACTTTTGGAAATCCAACAGTAAAAGGTGCAGACATAGAAGCCGATACTCGTTTTACTAATATTGTGAAAGCAGCGTTGAAAAACGAAACTATTGAAGTAATCAAAAACGACGGGACTCAATTCGTTGATGCATCAGACTTAGCAAAAATATATTCATCCATTTTAGAATCGAATGTAACTGGTAAAATGTATTTCGGATTAGGAAATAAGTTCCTGACATGGGAGCAAGTTGCAAAAGAAACCATAGCTCTAACAAATTCAACGAGCATTATTAAAGTTGAAGATTTAGCTTGGCCCGAGAAACCAGCCTTGTTCGATGTTACTGCGATTAAACGTGATTTTAATTTCAGCTTCGATAGTTGGGGAAAAATTGTTGCTCACTTAAAGCATATTATCGAGACAAATAAATAGACAACTAAAAGAACTGCTCTCCAAAATTAATTGAAGAGCAGTTCCTTTAATATTGAGGAAATTTACTTATTCCCATTCAATTGTTGCAGGTGGTTTAGAACTAATGTCGTAAACAACCCTGTTTATACCACGTACTTTATTAATAATTTCGTTCGATACTTTTGCAAGGAAATCATAAGGCAAATGCACCCAATCGGCTGTCATTCCATCGGTTGATGCAACTGCACGTAGCGCAACAACGTTCTCGTAGGTACGCTCATCTCCCATTACTCCTACCGATTGAACTGGCAATAGCATCACACCAGCCTGCCACACATCGTTGTATAAATTCCATTTATGTAATTCATCAATAAATATGGCATCGGCTTCTTGTAATATGCGTACTTTCTCAGGCGTAACATCACTTAAAATACGAATTCCTAAACCTGGCCCAGGAAATGGATGGCGTCCTAATAAGAAAGGATCAATTCCTAATTCCTTACCAACTCTTCGAACTTCATCTTTAAACAATGATTTTAAAGGTTCAACAACCTTTAAGTTCATTTTATCAGGTAATCCACCAACGTTGTGATGCGATTTTATGGTAGCTGATGGTCCATTTACCGAAACAGATTCGATAACAT
>JAQIBQ010000053.1 GCA_027859005.1 Prolixibacteraceae bacterium
GAAAAGATTTTAAATAGACTAAAGAATATTGAAACCCGGGAAGAGCAATCCAACTCTTCTTCGGGTTTTCATTTTTTAAAAATCCCCCAGCAAACTTTGTTAAAAACATTTGAAGAAAAATTAACAGTTGTAGATGGCGTCTTCATGGCTTGCAAAAACAACATAGATTTTGAAGAGAAGCTACTAGGTTTTGTTCTTGAAAAGAACATTCATGACATTTGTTGTATCGAACCAAATGTTCAATTATTACTACCTAAAAATCTCAACACGAATACCTACTTACACAACAATACACAAGCAACAATAACGGGTTGCGAGTATTTGATAGCACAAACAGGTTCAGCAATTGTATCCACAAGCCAAACATTAAGCCGAAGAACATTTGCTTATCCGCCTATTCATATTATTATTGCATTCAAAGACCAATTAATCGGTCAACTTGAAGATGGACTTGTTTCCCTCAATAAAAAATATAAAAATAAAATACCATCTCAAATAACAACTATCACTGGACCGAGCAGAACAGCCGATATAGAAAAGACACTTGTTTTAGGCGCACATGGCCCAAAAGAGCTAATTATTTTTTATATTGATGAATCTGTTCAATAATAAAAACAAAAAAACCATGGAAAAAGATTGGAAACAAGTATTTTTGACTGCTGAAATGTATCAGGCAAAAATAGCCAAAGGCGTTTTAAAAAATAGTGGTATCTCATCTGTGATATTAAATCAGAAAGATTCAGTTTATAGGGCTTTTGGGAACATAGAAGTATATGTTAACCAAAAGGACGAAGCACAAGCAATTGAACTATTAAAAGAATTAAAAAATTGAAAACCATTTTTAAAAGAGGTTTTAGTGGTGCCATTTATGTAGTACTTATTATTGGAACAATACTACTAAGTAAATACACTTTCTTTGCCTTTTTCACATTAATGCTTGCCTATACGCAGTATGAGTTTTACCGTCTTTGCAAAAGTGGGGGAAACCAACCACAAGTATGGTTAGGTATATTAATTTCAGTATACCTGTTTGTTGCTTTCTTCTTATACGACCTTCAATACATTGGTGAGATTATTTTCCTTGGAATAATCCCTGTTTTAATGATAATACCAATTATTGAACTTTTCAGGAACAGCAAACGACCGGTACAAAACATTGCATACACTTTATTCGGAATTGCCTACATCGCATTTCCTTTTTCGGTATTGAACTTCATTATTACGCCCTACGATTTGAATCCCGAAATTTATGTACCTGAAGCACTAATTGGCCTTTTTATCATACTATGGGCTAACGATTCAGGCGCTTACTTAGTAGGCAGTGTTATGGGTAAAACAAAAATGATAGAAAATATTTCACCGAATAAAACATGGGAAGGTGCTATTGGAGGTGCTATTTTATCAATAATCATTACTGTTATTGCTTTTCATTTTATTGGTTTTCTTACTCCTTTACATACAATTTTCTTAAGTCTAGTAACCGTAATTGCTGGAACATTAGGCGACTTAACAGAATCAATGATCAAACGGAGCTTTAATGTAAAAGATTCTGGGCAGATAATGCCAGGCCATGGAGGTCTACTTGACAGGTTCGACAGTATGCTTTTTGCTGCACCAATTTATTTCATTTACATCACCCTTTTTCTAAATTAAACCATCATGAGGGTTCACAAAGAAGGACGTATATCACTACTCATAATTGCAGTTTTCATTGTATCTGTAAACTACATTTTAATAAAATACATTAGAAATGAATATTTTATTTATCCAGCCATAGTACTTTCTGCGACTTTATATCTTTTCGCTTTTTACTTTTTCAGAGTTGTTAACCGTCCGGTAATTAACGATAGCAATGCTATAATTGCTCCTTGCGATGGGAAAGTAGTAGTTATTGAAAATATACAAGAAAACACTCATTTAAATGAAGAGGTTACTCAAATATCTATTTTCATGTCCCCATTAAATGTACACATGAATTGGTTCCCTGTTAGTGGTAAAATTTTACATGCTCAACGTGAAAAAGGAAGCCATACTGTAGCATGGGCACCTAAAGCATCGACCCATAATGAACGTTCAATCGTATTAATTGAGACGGAGAATAAAAACAAAATATTGGTAAAACAGATAGCAGGCGCTGTTGCCCGTAGGGTTGTTTGTTATGCTAAAACAGGAAAATACGCCGATCAGAACGGGAACTTAGGATTTATTAAATTTGGTTCAAGGGTTGATTTGTTTTTACCCAAAAGTGCAAACATAAAAGTAGAACTGAATCAAAAAGTAATTGGTACTCAAACCGTAATAGCTCGCTTCAATTAATGAATACTACTAATCAAAATAAATGGTACGCTTTTGTACCCAATATGCTTACCCTATTCAATTTGATTAGTGGGGTAATAGCTATTTATTTCGCTTTCGGAAACAACATACAAACTGCTTTACTATTAATGATTGTTGGTGGTGTATTCGATTTCTTCGATGGCTTTGTTGCACGCCTTTTAAAAGTTAGTGGAGAGCTAGGTAAACAACTCGACTCATTGGCCGATCTTATCTCTTTTGGTTTACTCCCTGGAGTAATGGTTTTTACGGTTCAACGAGAATTAATACTAAATAACGCAGGTGGTTTTAACGAATTATCACCTTTAAATTGGATCTACCTAATCTCTCCTATTCTTATACCCGTTTTTTCCGCCATTCGTTTGGGTAAATTCAATATTGATACGCGTCAAACTTCATCGTTTTTAGGATTACCAACGCCAGCCAATGCATTGTTTTTTGCTTCACTCACTTGGAGTATCTATCACAACGAATTATTCAGCCAACTTGGAAATCCATTATTATTAGCTCTATTGGTTCTTGCTTTCTCTTTAATAATGGTTTCAGAAATACCACTTTTTGCACTTAAGTTCTCAAGCTATAAATGGGAAGGAAACCAAATTCGATATATTTTTATAATTGGGGCTCTCCTACTCATTAGCATATTTCAAATACCTGGTGTCGCTTTTTCCATTTTACTATATATTCTGCTTTCAATTACCAAAAAGATTATATAAGCTCTCATAATACTTTAAATATTACACACGTAATAGTTGACATAGTCTGTTTTTTTTGTAAGTTTGAAACTCAACTAAAAAAACTACCATGAAAACTCCACTCAAATACTATTTCACCTTTCTTCTTCTCAGTGTTTTCTTTTTTTCTCATGGCCAAAAGCTGGTTTATGAAAACTATATTTGGAGTGTTTCGGAACAGGGTTCAGAAGGAACAAGCCACTTTACAAAACATACAACTTTTAAAGGGGATACAACTATAGAAGGAAAGGACTATTTCAAAGTATTAGAGTCTACTACTATCGATCCATATAATTGGTCTTTCTCAAACCAATGCATTCGTGAGGAAAACAATAGAATATTGCTTCTGCATACCAATGATAATAGTGAAGAATTACTTTACGACTTTAGTATAAATGAAGGAGATAGCATCTATGATGAATATCGAAATGATTATTATTATGTAGATTCTATTGTACCTACACTATTTGGTGAAGAAACCTTAAATGTTTATCATATTACTTCTAAATACCTAAATTTCAACTTCCGTTGGATAGAAAAACTAGGTTCCGATTTTGGTGTATTAAAACCCTATGGTGCCTTTTTGGTTGGAGCCTATTTTGACCTTTTGTGTCTAAATAATGGAACAGAATTATTCTACCAGAATCCAAATTTTGGCGTTTGCCATAGAGACAACACAACTACCGTTGAAGATTTTATTGAGAGTCCACTACTTCAATTTAACAGCATTTCCCCAGGAACTTTAACAATCAACACATTCAATCAAAAAGGAAAACTTAGCTTATACACGATCGGTGGTCAATTCATTCAAAAAGCTGATCTCGTAGGGATTGAAGAAACAATTTGTTTACCAATCAATGGTGTAATTATTTATCAATTTATTGCGGAGAATAACAAAACACAAACAGGAAAGATACTTATCAAGTAGTTCCACAACTTAGCAAATACTAAAATAGTAACAGATACTTGAAGGTTTTTCCTATTTTCGTTGTCCAAACAACAAACAGACAACCGAATAGACTTTATGAAAACACCTACGCTATCAGTTCTAGTTCTTCTTTTTGCTTTTTCTTCTACTTTATTTGCACAAAACTCTGTTGAGCTAGTAATTGCAGAACGAAATGAAACAAAATATTTTGCGGGTATTTCTGAACCTGATCCTAACTGGTACAAAGCCGATTTCGATGACTCTAACTGGGTGCAAGACACAATGGCAATTATAGGTCACTCCTATGGAGATGCTGGCTATACTCAAATCGATCAAGCAGCAAGTTCGTTATACCTAAGGTGCCCTTTTACAATTGAAGATAAAAATGCATTGAAAGCACTCAACCTATTAGTAGATTACGACGATGGTTATATAGCCTATATCAATGGAATTGAAGTAGCACGAGTAAACATCGATAAGAACAAGCAATTTCCTGCATTTAACGACAAAGCATCCCGTTCTCATTATTCCGAATATGCCTATGGAAGTGTTTATCCTGTACTGGGCGTATATTTGGATGAAGAAATAATCAACTCGTGTATTGTAAATGGTGAAAACACACTGGCAATTCAAGTGTTAGATGACAATTTACAAGCAGGTATTTTAATTATCCCCTACTTATTCGACATTACCAATGTACCTTATAATTACTATAACGACTTAAGCAGATTTAAACGACAAGTTGAAATTGATTCAGCAAATTTGCCCATTGTTATGATTGAAACCAACCTTATGGGTATTTCATACGATCAAAGTATTTGGACTACTTCACAGATGGGAATTGTTAATAATGGCGAAGGAGCATATAATAAAACCACCGATGCATTCAATGAATACGACGGTTTAATTTCAATTCGCTCAAGGGGACAATCATCGCGCGATTTCCCTAAAAAATCGTACCGATTTGAATTAATTGATTCTTTGGATAAAGATACTACTGTTGCCCTTTTGGGAATGCCTAAAGAAAGCGACTGGATTCTCTTCGGCCCTTATACCGATAAAAGTCAAATCAGAAATAAACTGATGTACGATTTGGGAACTAGCATGGGACACTATGCACCACGTTCTCGGTTTGTGGAGCTTATGATTAATGGTCAAGACGAAGGTTTGTACATGCTTACCGAACAAATTAAAAGAGATAAAAACCGAGTAGATGTATCGAAATTAAAAGCGACCGACATTTCGGGATACAATGTTACTGGCGGTTATATTTTCAAATACGATAAAACCGATCCAAATTCAAAAACAAGAATTAAAAATCGTGAAATAGTTTACCCCGATGTCTTGCAAGCTGAGCAAGAAGATTATTTAGAGGACTATTTCACCAAGTACGACTCCATACTTTTATCGAACAATTTTGCCGATCCATACATTGGTTTCAGAAGGTATGCCAGTGATTCATCCTTAGTGGACTTTCTAATTATAAGTGAAATTGCTAAAAATGCCGATTCATATATCTACAGTACCTATTTGCATAAAGACCGAGATGATGAAGATGGTAGAATGAAATTTGGCCCCTTGTGGGATTACGATTTAAGTTTTGGAAACACACATTTTCAATCGGGCAATAAAATTGATGGTTGGCAATGGGACATTAACAAACCCATGAAACTTACCCGCTACTTACAAGATCGAAAATTTGTTGAGTTGCTACAAAATCGATTTTGGGAACTTCGTGATGGTCCTTTGCATAACGACTCCATTCTGGGTTACATGAATATTTTGGTTGATCAAGTGGCTGATGTGAGAGAACGCAATTACAACATTTGGCCTATCATTGACAAAGTGCTGTTTGGCCCCGGTTATTATGTCGACAGTTATGAGGATGAAATTGATTACATGCAAAATTGGATTTATTCAAGAATTGAATGGATTGAAGATAACATCGACGATATTTTTTACGAATTAGTTAGAGTTGATGTAGATGTACAAAAGTGGGATTACGATTTTTCAGCCTATCCAAATCCTTTTGCTAAAGAATTACGTTTTGTATTTAACACCAAAGAAAACAGCACTATAAAAATTCAACTTTATAACACAACAGGACAGTGCAAATATACCTATACCAAAGAAAATGCAATTGGGATAAACGATTTCTACCTGTCAAACAATGAATTATCATCGTTTCAAAAAGGCATCTATTTCGTAAGACTTAGTGTTAATGGAATTGAAGTAAAAACTGAAAAGCTAATACGAAGATAAATTGTATATTCTACTAAATAACGTCAGCTCGATATAAGTAAAAATAGTATAAC
>JAQIBQ010000062.1 GCA_027859005.1 Prolixibacteraceae bacterium
TTGAATAAAGAACTTCAAACCACTTTCATTTTTGCTACTCACGACGAGAAGGTGATGAAATACCTCAATCGTAAAATATATTTGGCCGATGGTAAAGTGGTAGGCGATGAAATCATAAAACAAGCTTAATTTTTTAGTCGACCGGATGATAGGCCATAACTAGCAGTCTAAAATCGGAGATCTAAATTCTAAAATCGAAAAAAATGATTGCATTAAAATTAGCTTTCAAAAACTTAATTGGTGCAGGTTTACGAACCTGGTTGAATGCCGGAATTCTATCATTTTCGTTCGTTGTTATTATTTTTTACAACGGAATGATTAACGGTTGGAACGATCAGGCACGCAGAGATACCAAAGAGTGGGAGATAGGTGGAGGCCAACTTTGGCATCCTGAATTCGATCCCATCGACGTATATACTTACCAAGATGCGCATGCTTCACTTTCAGCTAAGGTGCAAGCTTTAATCGAAGATCAAGAAGTGACACCAATACTGTTGACTCAAGCTTCGGCATACCCGCAAGGTAGAATGATTGGTGTGCTTTTAAAAGGTATCGATCCCGATCAAACCATTCTGAAACTACCTACTGAAAAGTTAAAAGCAGAAGGTGATGAAATACCTGTTATTATTGGTCGTAGAATGGCCGAATCGCTGAAAGTGAATGAAGGCGAAACCATGCTGATTCGTTGGCGCGATAAAAATGGAACCTTCGATGCCCTGGAAGTAAAAATTGTAAATGTTTTCAAATGTGATGTTCCTACGGTCGATTCACGTCAGATTTGGTTGCCTCTCGAAAAATTGCAAATCATGACAGGCATGGAAAATCAGGCTACTTTTATGGTAACCAAAAGAGGTTTTGACGAAGCAGCTATCGACAATTGGGTTTTTCGTGATCATGACTTTTTGTTACACGATATGGACATGCTCATTCAATCGAAAAAGGGAGGTGCTTCGGTACTTTGGGGGATGTTGTTGATTATTGCTTTGTTGGCTATTTTCGATACCCAGGTACTTTCGATTTTCCGCCGTCAAAAGGAGATAGGCACTTATATTGCACTGGGAATGACCCGCTGGCAAGTGGTTTGGATTTTTACCATCGAAGGTTCAGCCTATAGCGTTTTTGCTGCAATTTTGGCAGCGATTTACGGTACTCCTCTTTTTTATTACATGGCCAACAATGGCTTTTCAATGCCAAGCGGAGCCGACGATATGGGAATTGCTGTTTCGGCGGTGATTTATCCCGTCTACTCTATTGGCTTGATTGTTTCAACCGTTGTATTGCTGGTGCTTGCTGCAACATTTGTAAGCTTTTTACCTTCACGAAAAATTGCCAAATTAAAACCAACAGAAGCATTGAAAGGGAAGATTCAGTAAAAAGTGCCTAAAGTTACAAGTGAGCTAAAGTTACAAGTGATCTAAAGTTGCAAGTGAACTAAAGTTGCAAGTGAACTAAAGTTAAAAGTTAAAAATTGAAAAGTTAAAAGATGGATAACAAGGAATTTGCAAAAGATTTGGAAAATCGAACCAAATTATTTGCCATTGCAATACTTAGACTATCATCAAAGTTGCCTAATTCACAAGAAGCTAGGGTCATTAGAAATCAGATTTCTAAGTCAGGCACAAGTGTAGGAGCTAACTACAGAGAAGCCAACAGGGCACGTAGTAAAGCCGATTTTGCTAATAAGATTAAAATTAGCGAAAGTGAAGCCAGTGAAACTGTTTATTGGCTAGAATTAATTGAAGAATTAACTTGGATTGAAAATATTGTTTTAAGTTCCGTATTAAATGAAGCAAAAGAAATACTGGCTATATTTTCATCAATAAGTAAAAGCTTAAAATGAGTGTGATAGTTTTCAAAAGGAATGAAGTAATGGGATTTTTTTTCAACTTTAGTTCACTTAAAACTTTAGGCACTCTAAACTTAAAGAAGATATGATACGATTTCTATTTAAAGGAATATTACGCGATAAAAACCGTAGCGTATTACCAATAATTGTAGTTACTCTGGGAGTAATACTCACAGTTTTTCTGAGCACATGGATCAAAGGTATTTTTACCGACATGATTGATATTAATGCGAATTTTAGCACTGGTCATGTGAAAGTAGCAACCGCTGCTTATTTCGAAAGTACCAATGCCGCCAACGATTTAGCATTACTTGATGTTGATGAATTAGTCACGAATTTGAAAACCGATTTTCCAACAGTTGATTGGAACAAAAGAATAAACTTTGGAGGCTTACTCGATGTGGCTGATGAAAATGGAGAAACACGTGCTCAGGGACCTGCTGCAGGGCAAGCTGTCGATTTGTTTTCTCCCGATAGTAAGGAAGCCGAGCGAATGAACATTATCAATTCGATTGTAAAAGGTCAGTTGCCTTCTCATGCAGGTGAAGCTTTAATCAGCGATGATTTTGCCGAACGTTTCAATGTGGCGGTTGGCGAAGAAGTAACACTTTTTGGATCGACCATGTACGGCAGTATGATGTTTTACAATTTTGTTGTTTCAGGAACGGTACGTTTTGGAAACCAGCTGCTTGACCGAGGTGCAATAATTGTTGACATTACCGATGCTCAAATTGCTTTGGACATGGAAAATGCGGCAGGAGAAATTTTCGGATTTTTACAAGAAGGTTATGATACCGAAATTGCCGAAGAAGTTAAAGTGGCTTTTAACGCAAAGTATTACAACGAAAAAGATGAGTTTTCACCAAAAATGGAACAACTGAACGACCAGAATGGTCTGTCAGAATACTTGGTACTGATTGATAGTATGAGTGGCATCATGTCGTTCATTTTTATTTTTGCCATGAGTATTGTGCTTTGGAATACAGGATTATTAGGCGGTTTACGACGTTATACCGAATTTGGAATACGTTTGGCTCTAGGGGAAGAAAAAAAGCACATCTATCGATCGCTGATTTACGAAGCAATTCTTATTGGATTAATTGGATCTATTATCGGATCAGCTATAGGACTTGGATTAGGGTACTGGGTTCAGAATCATGGTCTTCAATTGGGAGCTTCAATTCAGGGGGGGAGCATGATGATGCCAACTGTTTTTCGAACGATGGTAACTCCAGAGGCTTTTTACATTGGTTTTATTCCAGGTTTGTTAGCTATGGTTATAGGAAATGCTTTGTCGGGAGTTGCAATTTACAAACGACAAACTGCACAGTTGTTCAAGGAATTAGAGGTGTAAACCCCTCTCCCCTATAGTTATCGGGGCCCCAAGGGGGAGAATTTGTAACTACCAATTTTACTACTTATGAACACATGAACTAATGTACTTTTAAATAAATAAGAATGAAAAACAAAAAATACATACCAAGCCTGTTTATAGTCTTGATGCTTGTTGTTCAGGCATTTGCGCAACCAACGGCTAAGGCTATATTGGATAAGGTTGATAAAAACATGTCGGCCGATAATATGATTTCTGAATCATCCATGACCGTTCATGGGAAACGAAATAGTCGAACCATGACTTCGAAAACCTACAAGGTAGGAGATAAGCAGTCGTTTACAGAATATCTTTCTCCTGCTCGTGAACAAGGTACTAAAATGTTAAAATTGGAAGATAAACTTTGGATCTACGCTCCATCTACCGACCGTACCATCCAAATATCTGGACACATGTTAAGGCAGAGTGTTATGGGATCTGACATGAGTTACGAAGACATGATGGACGACAGAAAACTTACTGATATTTATGATGCGGTTGTTATTGCTGAAGAAATGATTGATGAGAGAAACACCTATAAAGTAGAGATGATTGCCAATGTTGTAGATGTGACCTACTACAAACGAGTGGTTTGGGTTGATAGCGAACGATTTGTGCCATTAAAAGAAGAACTATTTGCCAAAAGCGGACAATTGTTAAAGCAAACAACTTTAAAAGAGGTAAAGAAAATTGACGGACGTTGGTTCCCAACTTCAATGGTCTACAAAGACATGATGAAACAGGGCAAAGGAACCGAATTCAACATTATAAGCGTGAAATTCAATCAGGATATTCCGAAGTATATATTTACAAAAGCAGCATTAAAGCAATAAGGATTTGTAAAAACAAAAAAGAGCTTGTTCAATTTTTATGGAACAAGCTCTTTTTGTATATAAATAAGTTTTAAAGATCTGCAATAATTGTGTTAATTTCATTTACGAAATTTTGCACTTTTGCTTTTTCAAGAATTGATATTTCGTAACCACTAGCTTGACCTGCATTATTCGTAATCACGAATGTAGCAGTATAACAGTTCGCTATATTAACCGCACCAATTAGTAGAAGAATTAATCCAAGTATAAATGAACTTCCTACCAACACTCCTATGCCAGCTATAAAAAGTATTAACCCAATTACTAATCTTCCAAAATGGAATTTGGTTGAACTAATAACCGAAGCAATGGTTTTTAAGGGCTGAGCAATTTGAGCTTTACCTAAGGGAATTAACCCCAAAAGTGTATTTGGTGTATCACCTGTAACTCTTTTGTTGGTTAAGGTGTAATTGGCTTTAAGCCAAAATAGAACAAGATTTGCAGTGAAAACATCCTCTCTAATTGATTTTTCGTCTTTTCCTAGTACAGTACTCATGGTTAAAAAATTAAGTTGTGTGGTTAATTAGTATATGAATTTATTTCCTGATTTTACCAACTATGGAATATTTAAAGTGCAATATATTGATATGTAGGTGTGTGCAATGTTTTCTTTAATTATATCAAATGTATTATGTTTTTTGTTAAACTAGAAATAGGCATGCTCATTAATCCATTTTTTTTAATGAACCCATCATTTTGTTCGATGAACTGTAGTGTTTTTAAAACGAGCAAACTTATGAAAAAAAATAGATGTGTTTGAATATAATAAATTGAATTTAAGGGTATTGTGTTTGTTTTGTGTTGTGTATACTTGGAATAACAAAAAGTGTATCCTGTCATTTGTTGAGGAAATTTTGATAAATTAAATATTACTCTTGTCTATTCTTGAATAAGTGTACTATATATCGCATTTATTAGTTACAGAACAATATAGTTGCTGCATTTAGTTCTAGAGAATATGTTTCTAGGCCATAGCTATTTTGAAAATTTAATCTGTTGTGTACTCCCAATCTTCGGTCAAGTCAACCCATTTGGTTATGTTTCGAAATGATTTTTTTGTTTATTATTTTGTTTTTTAGGCAACTTTATTTTAAGTATTCGAATGGTTAAGAATAAATATTCTATCAACAACTTAAATTTTTTTAATTAGATGTTTTTGGAATATTCTATTCGCATATTGTTCACAACAATAATGATATAATCAGCATAAATAGTCGTTTGTATTCTAATCTATTATTCAACTTTGATCCGAAATTTAAGTGCATTCGTATTATGGAAGAACAAATTTGATTAATTGCTCAACGGTTAAGAGGACTTTGAGAAGTGCTTGATATTACTGTTGAGGATGTTGCTTTAACGTGTAAAATAGAAGTAAGTGAGTATCTTGAATATGAATCGGGAAAGGTTGATATTCCTGTGGGCGTTTTACACAATATAGCTCATAAATATGGTGTTGAATTTACATTATTGCTTCCCGGCCTTTCTAAAGATTTCTATAAAACATAAGACCATTTTAAATGAGGCCAATCATGCATTGTGAAAAACAAAATTTTAAACTTGTTTATAACCAATAATACACTCATTTCGTTCAACATGTAACTGCTTAAACTAATTGTTTAGGACGCTATTGATTCATTATCTAAACAAATAATAGAATAAATTCTTACAAACCATTTTGAAATGCATTTTTATTAATCGTTTTGTGGATCTTGATTTTCGAATCATGAAATAAATCTTTTTTTTATTCTAATAAAAAAACCTTCTTTGTTACCACATGGCTGGTGACAATTGATTTTAATATTTAATAAATAGACTGATTATGGTTGGGAAAAAGGCTAAAGTTGGATTTAGCAAGGCATTTTATACTGCGAACTTTGTAGAGTTATTAGAACGTGCAGCATATTACGGTGTATTTATCGTCATTACCTTGTACCTCTCACGTATATTGGGATTTAGCGATGTGGAAGCTGCATGGATCTCAGGTGGATTTTCAGCCGGTTTATACTTTCTTCCAACCTTTACCGGTGCAATAGCCGATAACATTGGCTTTCGAAAAGCCATAATGTTAGCCTTTACTTTGCTTGCAATTGGATATGCCGGAATGGGACTTTTACCCACCATGCTCGAATCTGCCGGATTGGTTGAATATACACGCGAAACAGTATTTACGGGATTACGAGAAAGTAATCTCAGGTGGGTTATCTTACCTATAATGGTTGTGATAATGATTGGTGGTTCTTTTATTAAATCGTGTATAACAGGAACGGTAGCTAAAGAAACAACAGAAGCCAACCGAGCAAGAGGATATTCTATTTTTTACATGATGGTGAATATTGGTGCTTTTTCAGGCAAGACCATTGTAAAACCTTTACGTGAGGCATTGGGTAATCAAGGTTTGGTGACCTTGAATTATTTTTCTTCAGGAATGACCATTCTGGCTTTGATTTTGGGTAATTATTTAGCTGCCTCTCAAAACTAAAATATTCCGAGGTTGTGAACAACTAATCAACATTTCTTTGGGTGATAGTTTGTGTTATTTCTGAGACTCAGGTATTATGAACAATTTCTTTCAACAACTTGGATAAGTTCTGCTCTAATAATTTGATATTCACCATGTATTCAGACTAACTTTGAGAAAAAAAGTTTGGATCAAGCCAATTTAATATCAGAATTGCTAGTCAAAATTGATAAATTAACCCGTCGACTAGAAAAGGCAGAAAATAAAATAGCTGTGCTCGAATTGGAAAACTCGGAATTGAAAGCACGTTTAAACAGCAACAGTAAAAATAGCAGTAGGCCACCTTCACGTGATGGCTATCAGAAGAAACCAGCTTTTCCG
>JAQIBQ010000126.1 GCA_027859005.1 Prolixibacteraceae bacterium
GTACTTTGCCTGGATAAAATGCTTTCTCTGCTAAGCGAACCATCACCGATGAGTCTTTACCAATGGAGTATAGCATGACCGGATTTTCGAATTCGGCTGCAACTTCACGAATAATGTGAATGGCCTCTGCTTCGAGCTCCTTAAGGTGGCTTAAATTATAATCTTGCATAGATTTGATTGAGTTAAAAGATAAATTGATTTGCAAAAATAATGGAACTGTGGAGAATGCAAAATTTGAGTGTCAGTTTAAAGTTATAAAATACCCCCAAACCCCCTAAAGGGGTGTTAAAAAAAAAGGAAAGCCCCAAAACCCCAAACCCCCTGACGGAGTGTTTAAAAAAAGTGACTAGAGTTTTTAAAAAGAGTACTTAGAGTTCATGAAGTGTTTAGAGTACTGAATATGAACTATGCTTAGTTCTGTGATATCGGCCTCCATAAAAATTTGTTTGATTCAAAATGAAGCCATAGGGAGCCAGGGAAGCTATTCAGGAATCTGGATAGATCACCCTGTCGAACTTGGGTTTCATAAAGAAGAGAACAAGTGTTTTATGGCAGCCGGCCCCGATAGCTCGGGGTTTTGCTAACTTTTTGAGCTCGTGCAATTGGAGCGAAGTGGAAATCATGAACGCCTTAAATTTTCAATCTGTGAATAAAAAGTTAGTCTGCGAAGCAAAATATATACTTGTTCATTTCTTTAAACCAAGAAATTCTAAACATATTTGATTATCTCCCCAACAAAATCAATTGAACCCTAAAGTGACTAAAGTAAAAAAAGAGTGACTAAAGTTTTAAATACCCCCAAACCCCCTAAAGGGGTGTTTAAAAAAAGTGTATAAAGTTCATAAAGTACTTGGAATACCTAATAATTAATTAAATGGACTATTTTGGTTGTTAGTTTTGAAATGCATTCATCAACAGTTTCAACTGTAGTATCTATTGTGAAATCTGCATTTTTGGGAATTTCAAAAGGTGAATTTATGCCTGTGAAATTGGGGATTAATCCTGCTCTTGCTTTGGCATATAGTCCTTTAACATCACGATGCTCGCATACCTCCAAGGGTGTGCTTACGAATATTTCAAAAAAGTTATCAGCACCTACAATGTCTTTTACAATATGGCGGGTTCTTTCGGTTGGACTAACAAAAGCACAAAGCGTAATAACTCCGCAGTTTATAAAGAGTTTGTTTATTTCAGCAATTCTTCGAATGTTTTCTTCTCGGTCGTTTTTCGTAAACGATAGCTTGTTATTTAATCCAGATCGAATAATGTCTCCATCTAAAATTTGAGTTAAATATCCTAAATCAAATAATTTTCGCTCCAATGCTTCAGCCAAGGTTGTTTTTCCTGCTCCGGATAAACCTGTAAACCAAAATACTTTAGCTCTTTGCTTCAGTTTACCTTCTTTTTTCTCCCTTGTAATTAGCTTTTGGAAAGTAGGATGAATGTTGTTCATTGGAAAATAGTAATGTTTTACATTTTTTTATAAAAAAGACTTAGTATCTGAATGAAAATATTGTATTGGGCAAAAGCCTAGTATTTGTGAATTATAAATAGCCCCGTTATTAATGTAAGGCTAATTTAGCCAATTAGATAGATATCTGTGCTAAATCGTACAATATTTTGTATCTAGTACCAACTCTGGGTTAAATAATATTGGCGCTTCGCCCAAACCCGACTTCCTTTTTTTTAACAAAAGATTATTGCTCCGTTCAGTAAAATTGAAGCAAGCTTCCTATTAAATTCACTTATCGCAATAATTGTCTTGACACAAAAAATGAAGGAAAACCCCGATAGCAATGCGGGGCAAGGCTGCTTTAAAAATTACTTTCTTTTTTACCTCAAGCTTAAGTGCGGCAGAGCGATCTTCTCGCTAACTCGAAGCTTCTCTGTCTTACTAAAGCTTTCACCAAAACTAAAGCAATTTTTAAAAAGGCCAATTCAGCATAGTGTTAAAACGATTCCATATCTTTATTTTTTCTTGTATCACTATCATAACAATCAACCAATGTTGTAACTAATATTTATTTAGGACGCTATTGATCTAATACGATAAAAAAATGAGTGAAATAAATTACTCTTTTAGTTTTTTTTCGTTAAAAACTTGAGCCTAGCTAAGGCTATGCAACTTTTTTGCCAAGTATAAAACATCAATTTATCTAATTTCTTAAAGTTCATTCTATTATTCAATTATAAGCAATTTTAAAACTATTTACTTCCATTGCACTGTTGTTTATTTATAGTTCATCCTTTAGGGGGCTGGGGGTGTTAGAATTTCCAAATTAATGGAATGAATATCATGGATAAAACAAAGGCTAATAAATTAAGAGGAATCCCCACCTTTAAATAATCTCCAAATTTATAATTACCGATGGATTGAATAATCATGTTGGTTTGGTAGCCAATGGGTGTTGAAAAACTAGCTGATGCTGCAATACAAATTGCAATAAAAAATGGTTTGGGGTCAACTCCTAATTGGTTTGCTGCCGATAGTGCTATTGGAAATGCAATTGCTGCTGCTGCATTGTTGGTAATGATTTCGGTAAAGACCATGGTGAGTAAATAAATGATAGCCATTACTGCCCATGGCCCCATGTGTTTGACAGAATTTATTGCCAAATTTGCAATTTGATCGGCCGCACCAGAGTTCATCAATGCCTTGCTTATGGCGAAAGCCGAAGCAATGGTAATGAGTACATCCCAACTTATGGCACGTGCATATCTTTTGGGCGGAAAAATTTTTAAAATGGCCATCATTACTGCGGCTACCGATGCAAAGAAAAACATATCGGGAGCATTGCCTTTCACCGTGGGAAGGTATTTGCCAAAAGTAGCACCAAGTATCATGAGTACAACTGTGACAATGGTCCAGCCAATTTTATAGGTTTTTATGGGTCTTTCAACTTCTCCTTTGGATGAAACCAGAAAGAATATTTTGGATTCACTCCATATCTCAACAAAATCCTCATCGGCAAGAATTACTAGTGAATCACCGGCTCTTAATCGTTCTTGCGTTAAGTTTGAAAAAATATTTGAACCGTTCCTGTGTATGGCCACTACAATGCCTTTGTAACGACTGTAAAAATCAAATTCTTCAAATGTTAAACCAATGCCTGGAAATCGAGGAGCCAATACCAATTCAATGCGATGTAGGTTTTCATTTTGTAAGGTTTTCTTTAAATCACCGTATGTAAGTACTTCAAGTCCCTTTATCGACAAAACATTTTCGATATTCTCTTCTAGCCCACAGACCAATAATTTGTCATTTTCTTGCAGAATAATTCTTTCCGATTTGGGATCAAACATGGTCGCATTGCGTTCAACACCTACAACTTTTATGGTTTTTGAATCGCCTAGAATCCCATCCCTGATAACCATACCAATGTATTTACTTTCTTTGGTGACCGATAAATTGAAATAGTATTCCTTACTGTCAATTCGTTTGTTTTTCTTTACCTTTTTTTGTTGATTAGGCAATAATAAATGACCAACAAAGGCAATGTAGATCCATCCAAAAAAAGCAATGATTAAACCTAGCTTTCCTAATTCGAACATATCTAAACCAGCATAACCACTGTCTTGCATCATGCCATTTACAAGCAAGTTTGTTGAGGTTCCGATTAAGGTACAAACACCTCCGAAAATTGTAGCATACGAAAGGGGGATAAGGAATTTGTCGGGTGATAAGTTTAATCGTTCAGCCCACTTTTTTACAACCGGAGCAAATATGATAACGACCGGTGTGTTGTTTAGAAATGCAGATAATGCTGAAATGGGCAGCATTAATGATAGTAGCAATCTTGGTGTTGATCTTTTCTTTTTGGGTAATACTACCGCTGCAAATTTGTTTAATATACCAGAATAGCGAACTCCCTCACTGACCAAAAATAAAACGGCAACCGTTAACATGCCTTTGTTTGAAAAGCCAGCCACCATTTCTTTGGGAGTTATAATTCCAGTAGCCATAAAAAAAACAGCTGCAGAAAATATAACAAGCCCTGGTCGCATGGCATCTTTTACCAAAGCGACCACCATTGCTATAATTACTATTATTACGATGTAAGTTGAAAGATTCATAGTGAGCTTAAAGTTTGTAAAAAAGTACTTAAAGTGCCTAACGTTTCGAGTGTCTAAAGTTTATAAAAAAAGTGCTTAATGTTTATAAAAAAAGAGTACTAAAAGTGTTTAAAGTTTATAAAAAAAGTGACTATAATGCCTAAAGCGTCCAAAGTTAATTAAGTATATCGAATAGTACCAATACTATTTATTTGGAAAAGTTTGAAACAATAAATTTCTAAGAACAAATAGTTAATTTCGATTAGATGAAAGGATTTCAATGTCTTCTTTCAATAATTTGTCATTACAAAAGAAAATCTCGTTTTTGAACAAATTGTAAGCCCTATAGACTACTTAATACTTGACCTAATGTTGTATTTTAATTTTATCAATAAACAACTTAATAGCAAGTTATAACGTTTCAAATTTTCAAATATACATTTTGGCTACCGACTTACGCTGCACTCCAATTCAATTACTTAAATAGGAATCTTCTTCCTGGGAATCACTTGCAACAGCTGAATATACCAAATGCATTTCAAAATGGTTTGT
>JAQIBQ010000461.1 GCA_027859005.1 Prolixibacteraceae bacterium
TGGTTGTACTTTTCGAAGGGCGCGATGCTGCAGGTAAAGGTGGAGTTATAAAGCGTATTTCGGAAGCATTAAACCCAAGGGTTTGTAAGGTTGTTGCTTTGGGTGTTCCCACTGAGCGTGAAAAGTCGCAGTGGTATTTTCAACGTTACGTACAACATTTACCTGCAGCTGGTGAATTAATATTGTTTGATAGAAGTTGGTATAATCGTGCTGGAGTCGAAAAAGTGATGGGTTTTTGTTCCGAGGCTGAATATTGGGAATTCTTACGTTCGTGCCCTAATTTCGAAAAAATGCTCATTCGTTCGGGAGTTGTCCTTGTAAAATATTGGTTTTCGGTTAGCGAAGAAGTACAAGAAAAGCGCTTCCAAGACCGGATTAATAAGCCCACCAAGCGGTGGAAGTTTAGTGAAATGGATGTGATATCTCGTGGAAAATGGGTAGAGTATTCGAAAGCTAAAGATGAAATGTTTAGTTATACCGACACCAAACAATCCCCTTGGTTTGTGGTTGAAAGTGACGATAAAAAACGTGCTCGTTTAAATTGCATTAGTCATTTGTTAAGTCAAATTCCTTACGACGATGTAGTTCCTGAGAAAATGGAATTGGAAGAAAGACCACCAGTAACAGGGTACGTTCGCACACCTATTGAAGAGCAAACATTTATTCCCGACTTGTACGAAAACGGATCAATATAAAATTAGGGTTATGAGTATATTTATATAACTGACCTCACACAAAATAAAATATCAAAGCCACTAATTCACGAATAATTATGGCTGATATCATCTACAAATTCGATAGTTACAAGATTATTGGAATTTGCATGGAAGTACACAATCAATAATCTCGGTCCGGGATTTCTGGAAATAGTATATAAAGACGCATTGGAATATGAACTTCGGTTAGCTGGTATTCCATTTGAACGAGAAAAAGAATTTGTAGTAAATTAGAAAGGAACAATATTACCCCATAATTTTTATGCTGATTTTGTCGTTTGTGGCAAAATAATATTGGGAGTAAAAGCAATTTCTAAAATATATGACAAATCAATTGCACAGGCCCTTAATTATTTAAGTATTTCAGGAAGTAAACTTGCTTTGATTGTCAATTTTGGAGAACTAAACCTTAATTACAAACGAATAATAAAAAAAACACGAAACACGTCCCGATAATTATCGGGATAATATTCGTGAATTCGCGGCAATTTATTCGATAAAAGGAAGCCGTATAATTTCATCTTCCTTTGTGTTTTAGACAAAAAAGATTATTATGTGTTGACCCCAATTATGAAGTAATCCATGAACATTGAAGAAAATGAGTAAGAAGAAATTAGTTGTGTTGACTGGAGCAGGAATGAGTCAGGAAAGTGGCATCCGAACTTTTAGAGAAATGGGCGGACTTTGGGAAGAATACGATGTGATGGAAGTAGCTACACCACAAGCATGGATGAAAAATCCTGAACTCGTTATGCGTTTTTATAACGACCGAAGAAAACAACTATACAAAAGCAAGCCAAATGCCGGACACGTTGGTGTCGCTAGTTTAGAAAGTGATTTCGATGTACACATTGTTACTCAAAATGTTGATGATTTGCACGAAAGAGCCGGAAGTACAAAGGTGCTTCATTTACACGGTGAATTAAAAAAAGCACGAAGTACTGTTGACGAATCGCTGATATATGAACTCGATGGTTGGGAACTAAAGTTTGGCGACCTCTGTGAAAAAGGAAGTCAATTACGTCCTCATATTGTTTGGTTTGGAGAAGCTGTTCCTGCTATCGATGAAGCCATGAAAATTGTGCAGCAAGCAGACATACTCGTCGTAATAGGTACTTCGTTGAATGTCTATCCGGCAGCAGGGTTATTGAATTATGCACAAGAACAAACACCTGTCTATTTAATTGATCCAGCTCATGTATCGGTCGATTCAAATGTTCATGTAATAACAAAAAAGGCAAGTTTAGGTGTTGATATCTTAAAACAAGAACTAAAAAAATTATTGTAATTTTAGACGATTTTTAAATTATCTCCAATGACTGACTTTTACGTAAAAATCCCTAACGACAAAGTTGAATTCTTTGCACAATTAATTGAAAACTTAGGATTTGAATATGAAAAGCTTTTCTCAAGCGAAGGCGACGATATGCCGCTTGAGGACAATGACGAAGAATTATTTTTTATCGATTCAGACGATTAATTCAGCCCTTAACTAATATTTTATGAAAGTTTTATTCCTTACTCTATTTTTAGTTTTTGCTTCTTCGTTTTTATTTGCTCAAGAGTTTTATGGTGGTGCTCTTGCTGGTTTTAATGGTAGTCAGGTTGAAGGTGATCTTGCAGGCGGATTTAATAAAATGGGTTTGGTTGCTGGTGCTTGGGTGCAGCGCGATATTAGCCCAAAGTTTTATTGGGGGATGGAATTAAAAGTAAATCAAAAAGGTAGTCGGATAATGCCAACCAAAAAAAATGATTACTGGAAATATGTGTATCGCTTAAACTATATCGACTTGCCCGTTTTGATAGGTTATCACTATAAACCTTATTTGTCTTTCTTCACAGGACTTTCGTATGGCTATTTATTCGATAAAAATGGATCTAACAATTTTGGAGAAGATCCATCAATAGAATATGACTATATTAGCAATTGGGAAATAGTAATGTTCGCTGGGTTAAAAGTGAATTTTGAAAGATTAGTTGATCGAAATTGGGCCAAAAAAATAATGCTCGAAACACGGTTCCAATATTCACTATTATCAATAGATAATGATCACGACCTATTTACAAACTATTATTCGTTAGGTCAGTTTAATAATGTAATCTCAACGGTATTGTATTACCGTATTGATTGGTAAGAGTTGCCTAAATTCACCTCTAAAATTTAAAAAAAATGTCAAAAAAAAATAAAAAGAATCCCTTTAAAAAGAAAAGTGGATTAAATAAACAAGAGTTAAAGAAACTCATCCTTGAAATCTTTTATCAGAACCCAAAAAAAATATACAACTACA
>JAQIBQ010000019.1 GCA_027859005.1 Prolixibacteraceae bacterium
ACCTATTAAATACTAAAAAAATTTAAAAAGAAAATCCCGGCGTAAAAATACATCCGGGATCTTCGATACTAATCTAAATCTATGTTATCTAATTCTTTAGAATATAATAGGAATAGGGTTCAAAAGTAAAACTGCTTTCGAAATTTATTTCTGTTTGATTCATTTGATTCATCCAACTGGACTGAGCCAGCCCATCGGGTAGTTCAAAATCGATTGATTTGTTTCGAACATTCACCAATACGATTACTTCTTCATCGTCAAACACGCGTTTGAAAACGGCGATATCGTTTGAGCCCGTTAATGGAACTAAACTCCCTTTTCTTACCGCTTCACTGGCTTTTCGAATGCCCAGTATCTTTTTATACTCCATGGTAACTTCAGGATTGATCGACCAATCGATGGGTGTTTTATAAAAGAAGGAGATTTGATTTGGATAGGCAATCTCCTGTCCGTTGTACAACAAAGGGACACCTCCCACATAGGCTGATAATACAAAAGCAGCCATTGCTCCCCGATCGCCATCGAAAAAACCTTGAGGAGTATTTTCCCAGGCATTAAAATCGTGATTATCGATAAAATGCAACATTTGGGCACCTTCCGGAATAGATTTATAATCGTCAACGTGTGCTGAATATATTTTAGAAACAGCGTTATTCTTTTCGTAAACATCTTTCACAGCACTGTAGAAATTCCACCCAAAATTCAGGTCAAACCCTGCTTGAAAATTCTGCACACGGGTTCCTTCTGCAAAGAAGATTAAATCACGATCGGGAATGGCATCAACTTCTGCCAGTGCTTTTGTCCAGAAATCTACCGGAACACCATCGGCATAATCACAGCGGTATCCATCAATATTGGCTTCGACCACCCAATATTTCATGGCATCGATCATTTCCTCCTGCATCTCCTCACTTTCGAAATTAAGGTCAGCCACATCGTTCCAGCCATTTGGACTCACAATATCTCCATTGGTATCGTGGGTGTACCAAGAAGAATTGGCTATCCATTCATGATCCCAGGCAGTATGATTGGCCACCCAGTCGAGAATAACTGCCATATCGAGCTCATGTGCTTTCTCAACCAAATCGCGCAAATCGGCCAGTGTACCAAATTCAGGATTCACATCCACATAATCGCTGACTGCATAGGGAGACCCCACCCCTTTCAACTCACCAATGGGATAAATTGGCATTAACCAAATCACGTTGATACCCAAAGCCTGAATGGAATCAAGTCGATTGGTGACTCCCTTTAAATTTCCAGCATTACTAAATGCCTGTACATTCACTTCGTACATTACAATGTCTGAAGTTTCAGGTACCTTGTCGAATGGAAGTCCATATTGATCGTCTATTTCTTCCTCAATAGGTGGTTTAAACACCAAAGGTTCATCTTCGTTACAGGCAGGGGCACTGATCAATAAGATCAGGAGAAAAAGAAAAGTGTTCATTTTGATTGTCTTTTTGATTGTTGAATTCATGCTTTTATTTTTATTTGTGCCCATTTCTGTTATTTTCGTCATCATCCTTCTTCACTTTAAAGTAGCACAATTTAAATATAAAAAAGCTCACAGCATAGTACATGCTGCAAGCCTCACACATCTAATTCATCTGTAGCGTGAATAAATATTTTTCCGGATCGTGTAAATCCAATGTAATGGTATAGTTTCCGGTTTCCGGTACGGTCAAATTATTTAAATCGGCAGTATAGCCCAAAACAGGATGATCGGCGTATAAGATATTACCTTCGGCATCGATACCAAAATCAATCACCCACTCGTTGTTGGCTCTAAACTTAAAAGAACCCTCGGATGACATGTCTGCTATTAGTTTCCATACCTGTGCCTCAACGTCGTATTCCATTTGGGTATCGGCATCCCAGCCTCCTGGTGTAGCATCACCTATAACTGACCAAATTGTTGCTGTGCTTGTATAGGTCATGTTGGTTAAATCGGCTGTAAGCATGTAATTTCCTGGACCTGGTGCTATAAAATTATTCCCTTCATTATTGGCTTCGATTAACACACCATCTCCACCATCGCCATAAGCCATAGGTTCCCAGGCAGCTTGTGCTGCATATTTAAACTCATAGGATCCACCTTCTGGAATGTAAATGTAACCTTCGTAAATGCCAGATCCACGATCGACAATTCGAGGAGCCGTAGCAGGATCCCAGCCCTGATAATCACCGGGCACCCATAAAGAAGGCATGGTTGCTTCCGGTAGTTCAGGTTCTTCCACCACATCTTCTTTTGCAAAAGGAGTGAAAGCAATGCTGGCCACCTTCGAAAAAGCATCCCTGTCGACGTAAGATTTTATACGAACCACGATGGTTCCCGGTACATTGGGCTCTAAACCAAAAGCTAATGCATAGCGATTCAATTCTTTTGCCGTAAGGGTTTTGGTATACACATCAACACCGGCTTTCACGTTTTTTGCATTACTCCAGGCTGCAGCGCCTAAAGTGTCGCCGGGAAAACTGATCTGAAGAGTATATTCCACTGGTGCGCCAATATAATAATCGACTGCCGGCCAGCTTATGGTTAATTCGTCCTTGCTAATATTACTCTCTGTAATCACCATTTCATAACTTGAAACTTCAATTTCACCCGGGAAGGTGATGTCACGAAGTACGGTAAGTTCCGGATCTTCGTTACACGCGGCCAAGGCTATAATCATTAAGCCAAGTGTCCAATATTTTAGAAGTATTGTTTTCATCTTTTCGTATTGTTTTGGATTAATAACCAAGGTTTTGAGTTAAGTTCGGATTGGCATTCAACGCTGCTGTTGGAATGGGGAACAATTTAAAATGATCGTCAACGGCCGGAACCAAACCATGCGCTTCGGTAAAAGTGCCAAAGCGAATCATGTCCTGACGTCGATGACCTTCCCAAGCCAATTCGAAACTCCTTTCATTGTAGATATCTTCCAGATCAGGATTTCCGGATAAGCCATCTAAGCCTGCACGTTCACGTACTTGATCGACATAAGTTTTGGCTGCAGCTGCATCACCCGAGCGAACCAAACATTCGGCTTTCATCAACAGAATATCGGCATAGCGATAAATGGGAAAATCGTTGGAAGCTCCTCCTCCATTCAAAGGTTCAACCGGCCAGAACTTGGAACTCCGAATTCCAGCATTAGGCTCTGCTCCGGGATTATCGAGGTTATCAACATTTATAGAGTAATTGATAAATCCGGCAGGTTGCGGTCCATAAGGATTGTCCCCGTGACGGAACTGACGAATCCGCACATCGTTGGCATCGAAACGATTGTAATAATCTTCAGGAACAATAGCACCATTCCAGACACTTGCCCCGAACAATAAATTACCATCGGCACCGCCCATGCTTCGAATGGTTAAAATGTTCCGGCCCACGATATCAACGGTGATAAAAATGCCTAAAATGGTTTCGTCGTTAGGACAAACATCACCAAACAGTTCGTAGTATTTATTGCCCAAAACATTGGCAGCATCTTCTGCACCGGAGTGTAATTTGAAACCTCCTCCATCAATTTTATTACACGCATCGAGGCATTCGGTCCACATGGGAGTTCCGGTGTAAACCTCTGCGTTCAAATAAACTTTAGCCAACAAAGCGTAACCGGCCCATTTGTTAAATCTGCCGTAATAATTGCCACCAATAGTCGCATCAAGTGTTTCAATATTTTCGGTCAATTCCTGAACGATAAAATTGAAGACTTCCTTTTTATCGACCTGAGGAATTTGATCGACGGTTAAATTATTCTCAGTAAAGAATGGAACGTTACCCCAATCGTCTATCAACAAGTAATAGAAAAAGGCACGCAACACCTTGGCCTCAGCAATTTTAGAAGGTTCACCTTCGGCTGATTCCAGTTGTTCGATGGCTAAATTCGCTAGGAATACAGAGCGGTACAACCAGTTCCATGTATTGTTTAAAAAGCCTTCGCTGGGCAACCATTGTCGCAAGTATAAACGAGCAAAGTCAAGTTCCCAGTCACCGGTATTTCGGTGAGGAACCACTTGTTCGTCGGTCGACATTGTATTCAGGTCGTACCAACCCCTATCGGCACCGGCATAACCAACACCGTCCCAGTTTCCTGACATCTGCGCATAAACGCTTGCCAGTGCTGCATCTGCTCCCGCATCGGAAGCATAAAAATCCTTAGCAGCATATTTATCGAAAACATTCTCCTCTACATCCACACAAGCGATGAAAAAGAAAATGGAAAGAATCGATACTATTATTTTATTCATTGTTTTCATTTTAGAGTGGTTTAGAAAGTGATGTTTAATCCGGCTGAAAGACTTCTCACACGAGGATAAATACCGGCATCGGCTCCTGAACCGTTACCACCGTCTACCCTGATTTCAGGATCTAAACCGGTGTACTTGGTAAACACAGCCAGGTTATTACCGCTTACCGACAAACGAAGCGATTGAATACTTTTCATTTTATCGGTGTTAAAAGAATACCCAATAGTAAGGTTATCAAAACGCAAATAATCGCCATCTTCTAACCACAAATCGGAACCATATTTCGAAGTATACAAACCCAATTCAGCTGCACTCCGCAACAAATTAGATTTACCCAGATTTTCGAAATAACTGAAGCTGGAGCGGATGCTGTTGTAAATCATGTTACCGCCCGATCCTCTCCATACCATCGACAAATCAAAGTTCTTATAAGAAATTTCAGGTGTAAATGCATAGGTATAGGTGGGTAAAACAGAACCGGCAAAATAGCGGTCAGGGCTTTGTGCTCCCTGGTCGATAATGCCATCATCATCCCGATCGACTACTGTTTCAGAATTCGCTTCATCACGCCCTTCGTGTTCTAAAATATTGAAAATACCGATGGGTTGTCCTTCGATTAGATAGGCATTGTAACCCATCCCCACAAAATCGGTATTCAAGGGTACACCGTTCAAACTGCCGCTTAATTCCAGGACTTCGTTTCGGAGCAAAGAAACATTACCACCTAAAGTGATGCGCAGATCTTTGGTATTCACTACCTGATAATTTAAAACCAGTTCGATACCTTCGTTTTTTAAACTACCGACATTGGCTGCTATAGAACCAAAAGGATAAGGTGGTTGTGGAACGGTATAATTGAACAAGAGATTGCGTGTAATGGCGCTAAATACGTCGATCGATCCGTTTAATTTACCTTCTAAAAAGCCAAAGTCGAGACCCACATTGGTCTGGTAACGGGTTTCCCATTGTAAATCGTCGTTTGAATTTTGGGTTACGGCAAAATTAGTAATCAGTTCGCCGTTAAAATTGGTTACCCCCGATTCTCCAATCAACTGCAAAGAACGTTGTGGATATAAACCTTGCTGGTTTCCGGTAATACCATACCCTGCCCTTAATTTCAAATAAGAAATCACATTGATGTTTTTCATGAACTCTTCTTCCGAAATCCGCCATGCAGCCGATGCCGAAGGAAAAGTACCCCATTTATGATTCGATCCAAAAACCGAAGAACCATCGCGACGCATACTAAGTGTTAACAGGTATTTGTCGTCGTAGGAATAATTGAGTCGACCCAAAAAGGATACCAGTGAACGATCGTTTTTATAGGAAGAAATATCGCCAGGTAAAACATTGCTAATGGTCCCAAGTTGCAAGGCATTGTAGGTAGTAATATCGTTGATAAAACCACGTGTCTGAGCAAAATGGCCTTGATACAACTGACGTTGCCATTCGTATACCACCACTCCTTTCAACTGGTTTTTACCAAACGATTGATCAAAGTTCAAACTCACATCCATCAATTTCTCATCTTGCAAATTGGTGGTCACATTGGCAATTCCGTTGTGATCGATTGCATTGGACAAGGTCGATTTTGAGGGTTCGTAATATCCGCTGTTAATATCCACTTTTCGCCAGCTACCGAACCATCCAAAGTTCAGCCCTTTTACAATTTCCAAATCTGCTTTGAAACTACCAAAGAGGTTATGTGTTTCACTTTCGTTAATCACTTCCTGAGCTACTGCATATGGGTTGATGTATTGAAACACGTTTTCGTCGTAGAAATATGTGCCGTCCTGAAATAAAACAGGATCGGTTGGTTTCGACACATAAGCGTTACTGATTAAATTGGAACGGAAAGCTGCACGCCCAACACTACCAGGACTACCAATATTCTTACGAACACCATTATTCAAATTGACTGAAATGGTTAAATGATCGTCCAGCGCTTTTTGAGTCGCCTGAATTCTTGCCATGTAATTGCTGTTGTTCGAATTGATTACAATTCCATCCTGCAATATGGCTGTTACCGAAGCACGGTAATTAAAATTTTCGGAAGCTCCACCCAATGATATGGTGTGGTTATGGGTTGATCCGTTTTGGATCAAAATGTCGTACCAATCGGTATCGGAACCGTGGTCGGCCGAATACGGAACACCCCAAACCTGAGACATGTCGCGCCATTCGGTGGCCGAAAACATATCCAGCTTATTGGCAAGAACATCCACCGATACATTGCCGTGGTATTCTACTGTCGATTTTCCTTTCTTATTTCTCTTGGTTGTAACTAAAATAACACCCGGTGCTCCGCGTGAACCATAAATGGCTGTTGCCGATGCATCCTTCAAAATATCGATAGAGGCAATTTCGCTGGGAGGTACCTGATTTAACAAATCCATATTTCCCTGAATTCCATCCACAACCACTAAAGGATCATTTCCACCAATGAGTGAAGTGATACCGCGAATACGGACACTTGGGGTAGAACCCGGCTCACTACCTACCTGAGTAATGCTTACCCCTGCTGCACGACCAGAAACCTGCTGTAATGGGTTTGTGATGGCACCCTGGTTCAGATCATCGGATGAAAGACTAACGGTTGCTCCTGTCAAATCTTTCTTTTGAGAAACGCCATATCCTACTACCACGATTTCTTCTAATCCCACCACATCTTCTGACAAAACAACTTTGATGGTAGTTTGATCCTGAACTGTTATTTCGGTTGAAATGTAACCGATAAAAGAGAAAACCAAAGCATCTCCTGCTTCAGCATTGATGCTAAAATCACCTCCAATATTAGTTACCGTACCATTGGTGGTTCCTTTAATCATTACCGTTACTCCGGGAAGCGTATTGCCCATTTTATCGCTAACCGATCCAGAATAACTTTTGCTACTTTGAGCGAATTCATCTCTTTCCAAATTGTTGGCTGAATACAATTTTGAAATGGATAAAGAAAACACAACAAGCAGAGCAAAAAGGGTTGGTTTGAAAGCTAAAAAAGTCTTCGACCTGATTTTTTTTCTCATAGTTAATAATTCAATCGTTTATATTATATAGTTAGTTATTTCAATCGTCAGAAACGGGCAATGTGTGGCCTTGGCTTATTACAAAGTTGTTTCAATTGCCATGGATAATCAAAATATCATAACCGAATATAACGACTAAACCAAACCATAGAAACCATAATACCTAACAGCCTGTCTG
>JAQIBQ010000221.1 GCA_027859005.1 Prolixibacteraceae bacterium
ACATAGACTTAGCTGTTTCGTCCTCTATTGTTTCATCAAAAACGGTCACATCAAGTAAGGTTCCCTTATATTTGAAAACAATATATGAGTTTATGTCAGGATGATCATCGCTACCTTCTTCTACTATTGTATAAAAAAAACCATATTCCTCATTGTAAACAGCGGCGGTGTCGTTTTCAGTTATGTAGTTAACAATTAGGGTTGAGTCAATTTTGTATTGTTCATAAACTTTTTGCTGATAAGCTTCAAGATTCTCAATGTAATCGTCGTATTCATCAGTATTGTCATCGGTACAACTTGAAAGAGCAATAACAGTGAACAGGGCAATGTATAAGTAGCTAAAGTATTTTTTCATCTTTTATAATTTATTATCTGTTGATGAAACAAAACGCTTTTAGGTTGCTTCAATACAACTTTGCTCTGCGAAAATAGGTTTTTCAATCAAGAACACATAGTTTTCTGTTGTTTGGAAGTAGATTAGGATATGGAATAGGATTAATACTCATTTTTTTCACTAATTAGCCCCCAGTCTGTGATATTAGTCACACTGGATTCCATGTTATCCGACACTTGTAAGGATATCATACTTTTTCCTTATTAAATTCACGAACATTAGATTAAATTGATTTGTTAACTTAATTATGTTCATTGTTGTAAGTGAACTTGATGTATTTTTTAAGAAAGAACTAACCATATATTAGAATGAAGTTGCACGAATACCAATCGAAAGCATTGCTTAAAAAGGCAGGTTTGCCAGTACCAACTAGCATTCATGTTGAAAAACCCGAAGAGGTTTCAGAAGCGTTGCAGAAAACCGGAATTAAAAGAGGAGTAGTTAAAGCACAAGCCTATACTGGCGGCCGTGGGAAAGCAGGAGGAATAAAATTGTTTACTTCCGAAAAAGAAGCAATCGATTATTCTAGGCAGCTTATAGGCATGCAGTTGGTTACGCATCAAACTGGCTCTGGGGGAGTGAAAGTCCATTCTGTTTTATTAGAAGAAGCCAGTGACATTGAGAAAGAATTTTACGTGGCTATTTTGCTCGATAGAGCAAAGGTTAATCCTCTTTTCATGATATCTCCTGATGGAGGAATGGACATTGAAGAGGTGGCAGAAAAAACTCCTGAACGGATTTTACGCCTTCACCCAGAAGTGGGTAAAGAGCTATCTGATTCTATTAAAAATCAAGGGGCCGAATTCTTAGGCTTAGAAGGTGATTTGAAAGTGCAATTTGGCGATGTACTTCAAAAACTATACAATGTGTATACCGAGCGTGATGCTACTTTGCTTGAAATAAATCCGCTTATTACTACTGCCGACAATAAATTGGCGATTCTTGATTGTAAATTCGACATTGATGATAATGCCATATTTCGTCAGTTAGACTCGGGCGGCGATCCAAATGCCGAAAAAACAGCATCGGAAATTGAAGCGGCTAAATACGATATGAGTTACATTGCCTTAGATGGAAATATTGGATGCATGGTAAATGGAGCTGGTTTAGCAATGGCCACAATGGACTCAATTAAACACAACGGTGGCGACCCTGCAAATTTTTTAGATGTAGGTGGTTCGGCAACCGAAGAAGCTGTTACAAAAGCCTTTGAGATTATTTCTTCCGATAAAGCTGTTGAATGTATTCTTGTAAACATTTTTGGTGGTATTATGCAGTGCGATACCATTGCCAATGGTATAATTGCTGCCGTTGAGAAAAGTGGTTTAAAACTACCATTAGTTGTTCGTTTAGAAGGTACCAATGTTGAAATTGGACAACAAATAATAAAGGATTCAGGGCTGAATATTATTAGTGCAGAAAACCTTGACGATGCTGCACGGAAAGCTGTTTCAGTAACTCAAAAAAGCAAATAATCATGGCCATATTAGTAGATAAAAATACAAAACTCATCACTCAGGGAATTACTGGTAAAGCTGGTTTATTCCATACCATTCGTTGCCGCGACTATGGAACAAGTGTGGTTGGTGGTGTGAATCCACGAAAAGCAGGTACCGAAATAGAAGGCTTTCCCGTTTTTGGTAGTGTTAAAAATGCAGTAGAAAAAACAGGTGCTAATACTACAATGATATTTGTACCTGCTCCTTATGCTGCCGATGCAATTATTGAAGCTGCCGATGCAGGTATCCAATTAATTGTTGCCATTACAGAAGGAATTCCTGTTCGCGACATGTTAAACGTACACGAATATTTGAAGAAAAGCGATTCGATATTGGTTGGTCCAAATTGCCCAGGGATTACTACTGCCGGAGTAGCTAAAATTGGTATTGCACCCGGATTTATTCACCAAAAAGGTAAGGTTGGAATTGTTTCTCGTTCAGGAACATTAACCTACGAAGCAGTACATCAAACTACTTTAACAGGCCTTGGTCAAACCACGGCTGTTGGTATTGGAGGTGATCCAATTCATGGCTTGAATCATTTAGATGTGATTAAAATGTTTGAAAACGATCCCGAAACTGAAGGAATTGTACTAATTGGTGAAATTGGTGGAACCGACGAAGAAGAGGCTGCCGAATACATTAAATCGAATGTTTCAAAACCAGTTGCTGCATTTATTGCCGGTGCTTCGGCTCCAAAAGGAAAACGGATGGGACATGCTGGTGCTATTATAAGTGGAGGCAAAGGAACAGCAGCTAGTAAAATTAAAGCATTAGAAGATGCTGGTGTAATGGTTGCCCTAACAGCTGCCGACATTGGCCATCAAATGTGTTTGGCATTGCGAGAGAGAACTGGACGATGTCATTGTAATAAAGTTGACGATTGTAAATATTAAGCAATTCGTTATTCGATAGCATAAAGGCCAGCAGTTTAAAATGTTGGCCTTTTGTATTTAATTGTTCAACGATGCTTGCGTTTTAATATGTAATGCACCCTTTTCTTATTTTTACATCTACTATGAAAAAAAATAGATGAGCTTTAGTCTTCGGTTTTTACAAATATTACTTTTTGCATTCCTTCTACTTTGCATACAAAAGGGACATGCTTAAGCTGTAGATACCATTGTTGTTTACGAGTACGTATACATTACAGATACATTTTGGTTGGAAACTGCAGATGTAAGAGACACAATTATTATTAACGAAATTGAATCGATCGAAAATGCTGTATTAATTATAGATACAAACGATTTTAATGACCAATTGGATTTACTGTATAACAACACTTGTGCAACCATTCTCATAAATCATATCTTGCTAAGTGAAGATAACCATCAGACACTTAGGGTTATGAAAAAAATAACATTTTTAGGATTAATATTTTTGACATTAACCTCAGCTTGAATTTAAAAACAAACTAGGTTTTTTTGAAAAGCAAACAATCAATTTCAAAAAGTATATTACTACGAAATGGAGC
>JAQIBQ010000410.1 GCA_027859005.1 Prolixibacteraceae bacterium
TGTTGAAACTGAAAAACTTGCACTTTGATAAAGTGCAAGTTTTTCAGTTTCAACATTTGCAGCTTCAGGTGAAGTTATGCTTGTTAATTCAATAAAGTAAACACCATTTCTTCCTTCAACTGGATTTGAAAGAGTATTAACTTCTAAGGCAGTAGCAGCTCCATTAAGTACTGGTTCGTATCCAATAGCATTAACTGAACCGTAACTAAAATTAAATCCTTCAGCACTTTCAACCGTTAAACCTAGATTTTGTGCCGTTTCTTCAATAGTTGCAGCTTTTGCAGCATTAAACTGGTCTGTAAGCAATGCTTTTTTCTTTTCTTTAATTACAGCCAATTCAACAGCCGATTTAACTGTTTCGAAAGGACTGTCTCCTTTAATTTTTTCTGAAACTACAGCAGTAACAACAAATTTATTGTCTATTTCGTAAACAGGCGATTTATCATCTCCTATTACTAATTCACCAACTTCAGTCGTATTAAATGCAGTACGTATTAAATTACGTGAAGCACCAATTCCAGGTATTTGACGATCAGTTTCAGAAATAGAAGCTATACGTGGACTTAATTTTTGTTCTGCAGATAAACCATTGAATCCATCAAGATCTTTTGAAGTAGCAGCAAATTTACTTGCCTCGGTATACAATTTCTGATAAGTAGTTGTACTTGGAATAACTTCACGGTCAACTATTGCTAACTGTACATGTTTCGATGTTTTACCTTTGGCGGTTGTTTTAATCAGGTGAAAACCAAATTTAGTTTGAACCGCAACTACTTCGTTTTTATTAGCACGGAAAGCTGCTTTTTCAAAAGGAGCTACCATTTGTCCACGTTTGAACCAGCCTAAATCACCACCAGAAGTAGCTGAGCCATCTTGCGAATTATCTTTTGCAAGTTGTGCGAAAGATGCTCCACCTTTAATTAGAGTTTGTAAACTATCAATTATAGCAGAAGCAATTTGCGCTTCGTTTGCATTTTCAGCTCTAATTAAAATATGACTTGCTTTAACTGAATCTGGCAACATTTTAGTTGTATTCAGTTTAGCTAGTTTATATACATTACCTTCTTTATAAGGGCCGTAAATATCGTTAATATTTGCTGCAAATGCCCAGTTTGATAGTTGAGTATTTAATTCATCTTCTTTTTCATAAACGTCTTCAAAACGTGTATCGCCATTCATGTTAACAAATTGAACATTATCCTCAGCTTTTTGGAAATCAGCTTTTGTTTCATTCACCCAACGCAAAGTAGCTTGATCATCATCGTTACTTGGAACAATGTTGAATGTTACATAAGTAATTGATTTTTGAGCTTCTTGTTGATAAGCATCAATGTTTTTATTGTAATAGTTAGTTAGATCTTCATCGCTTACACTAACTAAGCTATCTGGTACTGTTGATAATTTCTTTTGGATGAATTTTAAACTAGCAACTTTGTCTTTACTTTCAATACTTTGCCTTGCCTGTAGCGTATTGGCGTATAGGCTTTTTGCTACTAAGTCGGTGTATTTTGTAGTTTTCTTTGCCTTTAATATTTCTTTCTCAATGTTAATCCAACTTGCTCTTTGGGGTGCCGTTGGGTTTTCTTGGATGTATTTCAGGAATTGAATTACATTCGCTTTATCTACAATACCAGTTTGTGGATCTCCAAAAACTTGAACAATAATAGGGTGAAGGTTTTTTCCTTGTACCATATCAAACATTTCTTCAGATGAAATATTTATCGCAAGATCTTCGTAAACATCAGCCATTACAATTTCTTGAATCAAATTTTCCCAAGTTTGATCTAAGATTTGTTTGTACGCCGCTTCGTCTAACGAGTTTACTTGGTTGTTCGTTTTATAGATATTTGAAATTTCGTTAAAGCGTTCCTGGAATTCCGGATATTCAATTGATTCACCATCAATTTGGGCAATTTCTAATTGCTTGCCTCTTATCATTGAACTTCCTGATTTCAATAAATCACCTAATATAAATGCAGCTAATGCAACGAATATAACAATTGCTAATAACAAACCTGCTTGGTTTCTGAGTTTCTGTAAAGTTGCCATTTGAATATACTTATTTTGACTAAAAAATGGTTAAAATTTTGAGTTACGAAGATAATGATTTTAGGTTTTTATCCTAATGATTAGTTGAGGGGATTTTTACTTCTTTTAGAGTATTTTCATTAAGACCAATTCTATTCTGATATCGGTTGCTTTGAGAATTCTAAATTCGAAGTTTCTAATTGTAGTAATTGTGTTTATTTTTGGTATATCTTCCTGACTGTTAATTATTAAGCCAGCAATTGTATCGTATTCGTCATTTTCAGGAAGATTGAAATTATATTTTTCATTGAGGTAGTTTATTTCATGTCGGGCTGAAAAAATCCACTCATTTTCTTTAATTTTTTTAAATGTGAGATTATCGGTGTCGTGTTCGTCTTCAATTTCTCCGAATATTTCTTCCAAAATATCTTCGGCTGTAACTAAGCCCGATGTACCTCCAAACTCATCAACAACAATTGCAATAGTTTTTTTGTTTTTAATGAATTGACCGAGTAAATTATTAGCCAACATTGTTTCGGGAACTATGGAAATTGGATTTACAATACTTTTAATGCTTTGAGGTGTTTTAAATAATTGAGATGAATGAACATATCCAATCATGTTATCAACGGTGTTGCGATATACCATTATTTTAGAATAACCTGACTCGATAAAATGATCTCTCAATTCAATAATAGTGTTGTTTTCATCAATTGCATCTATTTCTGTACGCGGTACCATGCAATCTCTAATTTTTACATTTGTAAAATCGAGTGCATTTTTAAAAAGTTTGATTTCAGTTTCTTCATCTATAGGATCGGTTTGTAGTACTGAGTCGGTTTGATTTACATAATGATCAAGATCAACTTTCGAGAATACTTTTTTCTCAACTTCAGCTGTTAAGTCTTTTCTGAATATTTGTTTAATTATTGCTTTTGAAAAAAACATTGAGATATTGGCAATAGGGTATAATATAATATAGAAAATGAGT
>JAQIBQ010000418.1 GCA_027859005.1 Prolixibacteraceae bacterium
TGTCGGTTCCTAAAATGAGCAAACCAATTAAACTCTTGATCCAAAATTCTTTTGTAAACTTTATTTTATTCTTATCAGTTACCCAAATAATTAATAAAACACCATAATAGGCACATGCGAGATAAAGAAAATAGAAAAGTATTCGAATATAACGTCCGTAAAACTTATCGATATACGAGTCTTCGAAATCGAATTTATAATTGAATGCGATTAATACACTAATGAATAAAGCTACGAGTATATATAAGGTATAATTGAAGTAGCCCTTATGGAAATCTTTAAAATAGCCAATGAACTTTTTCATGGTTTGGCGTTTGGTTTTGTTTTTTATAAAGTTGAAAGATATTCATTTCTTTACAAGAAATGAAAAGTTATTTGAACAGTACAAAATGATTTAAACGATTTGAAATTTGGGATTTGAGAGATGTAGGTTACTTTTGCAAAAAATTGAAGTATGATACCTTACCTGCAAGTTGAAGGATTGACAAGATATTGGGGAGAAGTAGCGCTTTTCGAGGATTTGAACTTTACCATAGCTCAAGGACAAAAAGTGGCACTAATAGCACGTAATGGTGCAGGTAAAACAACATTGCTCGATACTATTATGGGAAAAGATTTGCCCGACGATGGCAAAGTAATTTTCACCAATGACATCACAATTGGATACCTCAACCAAAATCCTGTACAAACACAACATTTCACAGTAATGGAAGAAGTTTACAATTCGACTAGTGAAATAGTACAAGTCATTCGTGAATACGAAGAAGCCATTGAAGGTTCTGAAAAATATGATCTGCAAGAAGCAACCGAAAAAATGGATTTGCTCAATGCCTGGGATTTTGAATTAAAAATCAAACAGATATTGTCGCAATTGAAAATCACCAATTTTGATCAATTGATTGGAGAGCTCTCAGGGGGGCAACAAAAACGGGTGGCCCTAGCCAATGTTTTAATTAACGAACCCGACTTTCTGATTTTAGACGAACCTACCAATCACCTCGATTTGGATATGATTGAATGGCTGGAAGAGTACCTAAAAAAAATGAAGAGTACTCTTTTTATGGTCACACACGACCGTTATTTTTTAGACCGTGTTTGCAACGAAATACTAGAGCTCGACAATAATACAATTTATCGATACAAAGGAAACTATTCCTATTTTATTGAAAAGAGAGCCATTCGCCAGGACAATTTACGAGCTGAAGTTGAAAAAGCCCGTAACCTAATGCGTACGGAACAAGAATGGATGCGAAGAATGCCCAAAGCAAGAAGTACAAAAGCAAAATACCGTGTCGATTCGTTTGCCGATTTAAAAGCCAAAGCTTCGCAAAATTTAAATGAAACCGAACTGGCCCTTAACATTAAAGCATCTCGTTTGGGCAAAAAAATTATCGACATATACCACCTCAGCAAAAGTTTTGGAGACCTTAAAGTATTGAATGATTTCAGCTACAAGTTTGCTCCTTTTGAAAAAATTGGAATTGTTGGAGACAACGGTACAGGAAAATCAACTTTTCTGAACTTAATTACGGGTGCAATACCTGCCGATAGTGGAAAATTAGAAATTGGCGAAACTGTTAAGTTTGGATATTACCGTCAAGATGGTATTCAATTTTCGCCCGAAGATAAAGTTTTGGATGTGGTACAAGATATTGCCGAGTTCATCGATTTAGGGAAGGGCAATCAATGGTCCGCCTCTCAGTTATTGACCCACTTTCTATTTTCGTACGATATTCAACATGCACAAGTAGAGAAACTCAGCGGAGGAGAAAAACGTCGATTGTATTTGTGTACCGTATTGATGCAAAATCCTAATTTCTTGATTCTCGATGAGCCAACCAACGATCTGGACATTATGACCCTTAATGTACTGGAAGATTACCTCCAAAATTTCAATGGTTGCGTTTTAATTGTGAGCCACGACCGTTATTTTATGGATAAAATTGTGGAACATGTTTTTGCCTTTGAAGAAGAAGGAAATATGAAAAATTTCCCAGGAAACTACAGCATATACCGCCAATACAAAGACGAAAAAGACAAGGCTGAACGACAAGTAATGTTAGCCGAGAAAAAAGAAACAGTACAAGAAAAGCCCAAACAAAAAAACAACAACAAACTTACCTTTAACGAAAAACGTGAATTTGAATTGCTGGAAAAAGAAATAGAAGAACTTGAAACTGAAAAATCGGAATTAGAAACGGCAATGAATTCAGGTGAATTAAATCACGAACTGCTTTTAGAAAAGTCAAAACGATTCAATGAAGCGAAAGATTTATTGGATGAAAAAGAATTGCGTTGGTTGGAATTGAGTGAAAAAGATTGATTCCAATTATTTTTTCTATTTGGAAACAGGGTACTTTCAATACAAATTACAAAAGAGTATATTTACTAGATGTATTTTTGAAAACCTGCATCGATTATGAAATCAAATTCTAACAGAATAAAAAAGAATATTTTACCTCCAATCATTCTTTTGCTGTTACTCATTGTACTATTTACCCTAATTCTAGAATCAATCTACACTTCGAATTCAAATCAAAACAAAGAAAATTTAATTGTTAATGCAGAACTTATTGAGAAATCCTTGCAACTAACCTATACTGAAAGTTTTGACATAAAGAAACTTGGTCCATCATACCTTTTCAATAATGATTCAAGTAATTTATTTCCCCAACAGTATAAAATTGCATTAACACCTTACTTAAATGAAAGTGAAGTTGCGGTTTTTTCCCAAACCAGAAGAACAATTACTTACCAAAAACCAATTCAATTAAATAACAGATCGTACGAATTGAGCATAACTACCAAAAATCCATTTACATTGATAGGAGGTAGACTTTACTTACTCATATTTACATTATTTCTAATTATTGCACATGGCTTTGGAATGTTAGTAATGAATATGAGATTAAGCAAATTAGACGAAATTGAAAGAGCACTTTTCAAGAAAAATGAAGCTTATCAAGTTATAAATGCTAAGTTGTCGAACAGTAATATTCGTTTATCGGAAACCATAAATGAATTGCACGATGCAAAGGCAAAAGCTGAAGAAAGCAATCGCTTAAATTCTGCATTTTTGGCAAATATTTCACATGAAATAAGAACTCCAAT
>JAQIBQ010000436.1 GCA_027859005.1 Prolixibacteraceae bacterium
CTGCTCATTAATCATTCCATTTGTTGTCGAACCAACAAGGCGCTAGATAACAATTATTTGAAAATAATCAGATCTACTTATAGGTAGAAAAGCCAGAGGAATAATATCGGATTGTGCTATTATCGAAAATGCCCATAGTTTTAATTATTCGAAATGGAAATTTTAACTTTCACATTAATAGCACTATATAAAACACAGCATGCTATATGTGTCTCATATTTAATATTTTAATTTAACTGCGAAACTTGAGTTATAAATAAATCAATTATTCTTTCTTTTTAGGTCTTTCCCCACTGCCGCACGATTGTATCGTGTGGTTTAGTCGGAAGGAGTCTATTTTGTAAGCTTTGCTGTTATTGAGTGGTTGGATGTATTTACAAGGAATGAATACAAAAATATATTACTAGACAGTTTGCATTATTGCCAAAAAGAGAAAGGGTTGGAAGTATTTGCATGGTGCATAATGACCAGCCATGTTCATCTTGTTTTTAGGAGTTCTAAAGAAGGCATAAAACCAGAACAACTGTTGGGCGATTTTAAACGTTTTACCAGTAAAACAATAATAAAAGCAATAAAAGATAACCCAAGCGAAAGCTTGAAAGAGTTTTTACTTGATCAGTTTCAAAAGGCAGGGGCAATGGATTCAAATGTTGTTAATTATCAATGTTGGCGTCACGACAACAAACCTAGAGGATTATGCTGGAGGAAAAGGATTATTGGATGATGTTATTGTAGTAAAATAACTACAAACCACGCGATGCAAAACGCGCGGCAGCTGGTTTTTTTTTATACTCAAAATCTTTAACTTTCAATAATAATCTAACTATTATACCATGAAAACATTAAAGAATTTAACCAAAAAACCTTTGACCAGTTTATGGTCTAAATTAACTTTCATTGTTTTAGGAATAGCTGCAACTGTATGGTTTCTGATACGGGTTATCCCTAAACCATCACGAGCAACTTACCCCTGCATGAAAGCTGCTGCACCTTTTATGTCGAGTTTTGTTATTTATCTTGTTTCATTATCTGTATCGGTGTTTGCCTTTAAAAAGTTCAAAAAAAAATTAACAACATCCAGGTATCTTCCAGCTTTGGCTTTTCTTGCTGTGGCTCTGGTGATGTACGTTGTTGCTGAGACTTCAGGATCGACAAAAGCTAAAGCAACTATACTTGTCACTGCAAATTATTTCGAAGCCAACAACCCCATTGGTGTTGTGCAGGGAGCTAAACCCGGACGGGTAGTTTGGGTTTGGGACGATAATGCAACAGACGAAAACTTCACTCCTTCGAACAGTGAAGCTAACTGGTGGGCTAATTTTACCGATGCTAATGTTGTTGACGATATGCTCTACAATGCCGTAAATGCCTATGCCGGTAAGTCTTCTGTTAAGCAATCGTGGGATGTTCTGTTTAAATATTTCAACCAACAACATGGTAAAGGCGAAACAGGCTACCAAAAAGGCGAAAAAATTTACATTAAAATAAATGTTACCAATTCATGTTGTTCCGTTTCCGGAACTAAAAAGACAAAGGATTTTAATCGGATGGATTCTACGCCTGAAGTCATGCTGGCCTTGCTCAAACAGTTGATCGAAGAAGTAGGTGTAGCTCAGGAAGATATTTTTCTGGGTGATCCATTCCGTACCTTTCATGATTTGTACTGGAATGTTTGCCATTCGGTGTATCCCGATGTTGTTTACTGTGATGGAAATGGTGATAATGGACGTCATCAAACTGTTCCATCATCAAATCAAGAGATGATTTTCAGTGATGGAAAATTTGAATATCGCATACCACAAGAATATATCGATTCAGAATATTTTATCAATTTACCCTGTTTGAAATCACACGACTCAGGAGGCATTACCCTTGGGGCAAAAAACCATCAAGGCTCTATCTTACAAGATGGATCAGGGTCTGACACCCAGTCGGCTATAGATATGCACTATTCGCTACCCGACCACGACAATACTGACGGAGGAGTTCACCGTTACCGCCATTTGGTCGACTATTTGGCACACGAACAATTGGGTGGAAAAACACTGTTAACCATTATCGATGGAATATGGGCAGGTCGTAGTTGGCAAGGATTAGTTGAAAAATGGAACATGGAACCTTTCAACGGCGATTACCCTTCATCCCTATTCATATCACAGGATCTTGTAGCAATCGATGCAGTTTGTTTCGATTTTTTACTGGAAGAATATAAAAACAAACCTTCGGGTGACAAACATCCCTACATGCAGGGTACCGATGATTTTTTATTTCAGGCAGCCGATCCAGCCAATTGGGCAGATGGAATCAGTTACGACCCTGAAGGAGATGGAAATCCGGTTTCGAGCCTTGGTGTTTATGAACATTGGAACAATGTAAGTGAAAAGAAATATTCAAAAAACCTGGGAAGTGGTGATGGTATTGAACTGATAGCCATTACATCCGACGATTACTTGACAAGCACCTATGAAATCAAAAATGACAATAACTTTTCACTTAAGGCATATCCAAATCCGGCAGCTGAAAACCTAATTATTAATTACAACCTTAATTCACCTTCGAAAGTTACTGCTGAGATTTTCACTTTGAATGGACGTAAGGTTGATACTATTCAACAGGATTTTAAATCAACAGGTATTCATGCAATTAATTACAATTGTAGCAATCTTAAAAAAGGATTCTATGTTGTTCAATTAACAGTTGATGGTGAAAGCAACGCAAAACATTCAACTTTTAAATTTGAAAAACGCTAAATTAAGTAATTGAATTGGCGTGAAACTTGCGCCGTGCAAAGTCCATGAGATCGGGACTTAACGAGGTGCATTAATTATATAAACCAAATTAAAGATAGATCTCTCAGTAAACCCTCGGGTGAAAATCCTGAACAGAAAGGTTTTGTCAACCACTGGAAGCGAGTTTTGCATAGTCAGTAGAGATGCCGGCATGAAGCGTAAACAGCGACTGTTGAAGGTGTATATCGAGTTTCGAAATACGATTTATTGTTGGGGCATTAACTTTGTCGATCGTTGGTGCAATATTGAGATTCTGCTAATGACAAGGAATATCAATCCAGCCGGAATCCCAGACTACATCAAAGACAGAAGGTTTGCATGGGAACACGGGAGAGCCTCCCGTCTCCACCGTAACGAATGATAGAAATGGATATCCTTACCCAAAAATCCAAGAGTTTACAGGAAAGCACATCCTGCTGTAAGCACGTAAAGAATGAGGATGCGCTTAAGGTGGTATCTGAATTGAGGGGAACCGAAGAAACAGAGAAGGACGAAGGCAGTCTTATCATCTCCATAGTACCAATTGAACGCTGGGAAATCAGTCCCATGAAAGCCAGCAAGTAGGGAAGGGAAAACATTGGTTCAGTCC
>JAQIBQ010000464.1 GCA_027859005.1 Prolixibacteraceae bacterium
ACCGATGAACACGAACGTAGGTTCCAAATTAGCCTCGACTTTTTAACTGCAGGGGAAAAATACAAGGCAACAATTTATGCCGATGCAGACGATGCCCATTGGGACACAAATCCAACGGCCTACAAAATTCAAGAAATTGAAGTAGATGCAAAATCAACATTACTTCTTAACTTGGCTCCCGGTGGTGGAGCAGCAGTGAGTTTTACCTTAATTGAAAAGAAATGAGATTAACTAAAAAATATTATCTGTTGTTTCTGCTTTTTGCTTTTTTAGCAATGGTAAGCAAAGCTCAATTTGTAACAAACCCGGTTTTGCCAATTGCAAATAAAGCATTGACCATCACGTTTTCTTCGGCTGAAGAAAGTCGATTGGGTTATTTTACCGGCGACTTGTATGCACATACTGGTGTTGGAATTAAAGGCGGTGATAATTGGCAACACGTTATAGGAGATTGGGGCCAAAACAATATACAACCTCAACTTACTTATTTGGGTGATGGAGTGTATGAAATCCAAATTGTACCTGATATTAATTCATTTTATAGTGTTACCGAAACCGACACTATTATTAATATTTCAATGGTTATCCGAAGTGGAGATGGTTCTGCACAAACCGATGATATATTTATTGATGTTTATCAACCAGGGCTCGATATTGGAATTCAAGCTCCAAAAAATCAAGCCATATTCTCAATGCAAACAGCTTATGCTTTTAAAGCTGTAGCAACTGAAAATGCGTTGCTTACGTTTAAAGTAAACGAAACGATTGTTGCCCAAAATCAAGGTGAAACAATTGAAACTGACTATGCTTTTCATGAAGCTGGTGATTATACCATTGTTGCAATTGCTGAAACAGACGAAGAGTTAGTAAGCGATACCTCAAAAGTATATGTTCGTAGTGAAGTGCCAGTAAGTACGCTTCCTTTGAATGCCAAAAAAGGAATCTCTTATATCGATGATACAACGGTACGATTGGTGCTATGGGCACCTGAAAAAGAATTTGTTTTCTTGCTATCGGAATTAAGCAATTGGATACCCAATAATAACTTCATGCTGAATAAGGATGGCGACTATTTTTGGATTGAATTGAATGATTTAGTTGCAGGGAAAGAATATGCATTTCAGTATTACATCGATGGAGAAGTAAAAATTGCCGATCCGTATGCCGATAAAATTAGTGATCCTTGGAACGATGTTCATATACCCGAAGCTACTTATTCCAATTTATTACAATATCCAAATGGAAAAACCGATGGAATTGCCTCTGTTTTTCAAACGGCACAAGAAGCATATGTGTGGACATCTCCAGATGTTGAAATGCCAGCCAACGAAGAAATGGTAATTTATGAACTTTTGGTGCGCGATTTTACCGAAGAGCATACCTTCAAAGCTGTTCGTGAAAGGCTCGATTATTTACAAGACCTAAGAATTAATGTACTTGAACTTATGCCCGTAAATGAGTTCGAAGGCAATTCAAGTTGGGGTTACAATCCTTCGTTTTACTTTGCCGTTGATAAATATTACGGACACAAAAATGAATTGAAAAAACTGATAGACGAATGTCATCAACGAGGAATTGCTGTAGTAATTGATATGGTACTGAACCACAGTTATAGCTTAAGTCCTTTAGTAAAAATGTATAGCAATGGAAGTGTTGTTACAGCCGATAATCCCTGGTACAATGTATCGTCAAATTTTCAAAACCCCGATGCACAATGGGGCTACGATTTTAACCACGAGTCTGAAGCAACCAAAGAGTTTGTCGACAGTGTAAACAGCTATTGGATTAATGAATATAATGTAGATGGTTTTCGATTCGACTTTACCAAAGGTTTTTCGAATACAATTTATCCACCTTCGAGTTGGGGAAGCGATTATGATGCTGATCGGATTGCCAATTTAAAACGAATGAGCGATGAAATTTGGAAACAAAATCCCGAAGCATTGGTAATTTGCGAACATTTATCAGACAATAAAGAAGAAAAGGAATTGGCGGAATATGGATTAATGCTATGGGGAAATATGAGCTATAATTATGGAGAAGCTGCAATGGCTTATACCGAAAACAGCAAGTCTGATTTGTCGTGGGGCTATTATGCAGAACGCGGTTGGACTGAACCCAATTTAGTTACTTACCAAGAGAGCCACGACGAAGAACGTTTGGCCTATAAATGCCAATTATGGGGGAATGCAGCTGGAAGTTACGACATAACAAACATCGAACGAACTCTCGATAGAATTGAACTTACATCTGCTTTCCATTTACCCTTGCCAGGTCCTAAAATGATATGGCAATTTGGCGAGTTAGGCTACGATATCTCTATTGATCAGAATGGGCGTGTGGGTGAAAAACCAATTCGATGGGATTACTTTGAACGCGCAAACCGCAAAGATCTATTTCGGGTAATGGCCTCTTTAAATTTTTTAAAACAGAACTACGAAGAATTCAGCACTAACGAAATTGAATATTCCCTAAAGACAGATATAAAATCTTATGTGCTTAGTAAAAATAATGAGCATGTAGTTGTGTTGGGGAATTTCAATGTTGAAGAAAAAACAGTTTTGTTTACCTTCCCAAAAACTGGAACCTGGTACAATTACTTCGATCAAGAAGAATTTGAAGTTAGTACTGCCGATATGGAAATTGTTTTAAAACCCGGAGAGTATTTGTTGCTGTCAACCCGTGAATTTGAAACACCCAGTTATACTACAAAAGTTGGTATCGATGCTATTGAATCATCAAGTTCGATCGATGTTTATCCAAATCCAACAACAGGGCAGCTCTTTATTAACAGTAAAGTAAAGAACTTTGAAATTGAGTTTTACAATGCAAGTGGTCGACGTTGTTTGCAGATTAAAAACCAAAAGAATATTTCTATTGAAAGTTTAGAAAGGGGGATCTATCACTACCGCGTGAAAACTTCTAATACAGTTTATAACGGACAAGTACTGAAATTATAAACGGAATATAAATAACTATTCTCAATCTAGTATCTATAACCATTCAATGGCGCATACAATGGCGCGAGTTTGTAACTCGTGCCGACACTTTTAATAACCTACAAAGCACAAGGTGCAAACTTGCATAAGCCGAGTTTATGTGAGACTTGATTTTTTTCAACGAAGTATAAACTTAAAAGAATTATATTATTACGCTCATTTTAATGTTTAGTTGGTAGCGTATTATAATATCAAAATAAAAAGAGGCAGTCCCATTTACTTATAGGACTGCCTCTTCTATTATAGTATGTTCTTCGTTTTGTTAAATAATGTTCTGTTTTTACAACTGAAGTTAAATGTCATAATATTAGTTAACAAAAACCCACTAGAGCTTTGTGCGGATATATATTTGTTGTGAATTTAAAATGCAATTATTCTTGGTGCCAAAATGTCAATGGTAATTCAAACAAACCTTAAATTAATCAACAAATGAAAAAGTATTAT
>JAQIBQ010000522.1 GCA_027859005.1 Prolixibacteraceae bacterium
GGCCAACAAAGCTGGAGAATCTCTTCAATCAATACCTATAAATCGAACATGAATGAATATATCGTCCAACGTGTAATCTCGACGACTGTAAGGAGGAGAGTTCCCTTCGTATATACCCAGCTGGTGAACGATTACACCTAAAATCCGCGCCCCTCTAACATTGGATTTATAATCCAATTTCAACAACCTTAAACTCCCCACTACCCCCACTACTCCTCGTTTGTAACGAGGAGTTTGCTGCATGTCGTTTACAACGACTTTTATTCTCACAAACCACGCGAAAGGATTGACTACGTCGATTTTGGCTCCGCCGATTTACGCTGCGCTCCAATTCAATTCGCGCGGTAGCAGTGGTAAATTTCTATTGGCAAGATGGAAATGGCATTTTTTCCGTTAACCCTATCGAAAAGGATCCTGTAAATGAATACATAAAAAACCAGAAAAAACATCACCTCACCAAATCATTTCAAGATGAATTTAGGGCATTTCTCACAAAATATAATATAGAATATGACGACCGATATGTTTGGGATTGATCTTTCGCCCCTACAGGGCTTATTCGGGATAATGACATTCTAACAAAGGGCGTTGCCCTGTGCTGAATCTTAAAGACCTTTGGTCTTTTCATACCACATAAAAATCAAAGATGATGCCATATGCTAATGTTATTTTGTCTTATTTGTCGATTCTTTTAAAACCCTTAAAGTTAACGGCGATGGATAATTATCGGGGCGGGGGTACAAATATTACGCTCTATGGAGCTATTTGTCATTTCCTCATTATGCCCAAAGAAAATTGGGTGAACCCTCGGGAAGGCATCCTGAAATGAATCACAGCATTACGAACCTTTATGAATGGTATCCAAAAAATCAATCAGCTACAGCTATATCAGATGTCAAATGTATTATTCGTTTACAATTTATTGTATACATCTATTCATTCGTCAAGAAATAGAGGCGATTCACTAAATAAAATAAAAGTAAGTGATTTTGATTTTAAATTATACATTTAAAATACTAGATTTGTTACGCGGAGATGAAATTCGAATGCGCGAAGGTGAAATTTGAATCTATGGGAAATTTAATCTACTTTATATTAGTTGCTGTAATTGCATTTACATTTACTGCTGTAAGTATACCACAGATTGTGAAAGTAGCACATGCTAAAAATTTATTCGATACTCCAAACTCACGTAAAGCAGCAAGAACAATAGTTCCAACTCTTGGTGGTATTTCAATTTTTATTGGTCTTACTTTAGGAATTACTTTAGGAGGTGATGGATATCCCTTTTATGATCTTAAATTTATATTTGCCAGTCTATTAGTTACATTTTTTGCAGGAATAAAAGATGATTTGGTAGGAATTTCTGCAAATTCAAAACTATTAGCTTTAACCTTTAGTATTGTTATCATCGCATTCTTTGCCAACCTACGTTTTACAAACTTATATGGATTCATGGGAATTCATCAAATTAGTACAATACCAAGCACTTTACTTACCTTTTTTATTGGCATTGTTGTTATCAACAGTATGAATTTAATCGATGGCATAGATGGTTTAGCATCATCAATAGCCATACAGGTCTCTAGTGTTCTTGGCGTATGGTTTGCCTTAATTGGTTTACCTGAATATGCACTAATGGCTTTTTCGTTGGCTGGTAGTTGTCTCGCATTCTTTATGTTCAATGCTTTTGGACATAAAAACAAAATTTTCATGGGCGATACTGGTTCTTTACTGATTGGTACCTTACTTTTTGTACTAGCGATTAAGTTTAACGAATTCAATGCAACACATACTGGCAATTATGCAATTAAATCAGTTCCAGCTGTACTTATAAGCTTTATGGCTTATCCTTTGTTTGACGTATTACGAGTATTTATATTACGAGTATTTATAATTAAAAAATCACCATTCACTCCAGATAAAAACCACATTCACCATCGTTTACTGGCACTTAATTTTAATCATTTACAAGCAACAGCGACTATCTTATTCGGAAATACAATTTTTATTGTTGGTGGATTAATTTTACAAAAATACCTTAACGTACTACAATTGACCTTGGTGGTATTTGGAGCAGCATTTATGCTATCTACGATACTAGAGGTAGTTATATTGTTAAAAAAAACCATTGAACCAGACGATAAGCATCAACGTCTATTTTTGCCTCGAAAAGTAATAAATGCACTAACGTAAACAGAACCGATCTTTTCTTATGAAGTTTCTCCCTATACTTGCCTTAATGGCTTTGCTATTTAGCGAAATTGAAGTACTTGCTCAAAATGAAACTCATTTAAGCACTGCCTTTGAATCAATTCTCAGTTCAGAAAATAAGTTACCTTTTTGGATAAGCACTAACCAAAATGGGAAATATGTAGGAATAGGGAAAGCAACTCAACTCATTGAAATTGATGGTTCTTTCTTGAAAGAAAACCTCTTCAAATCGTCAGTCGATTTTGAGATCGGAACACATTTAATTTCTTCTTATTCAAAACAATTCGATAACCAGGTAAATGAATTGTATGGCAAAGCCTATTACCGTGGTTGGAAGATAGAAGGAGGATGGTTTAGAGAAGCCAATTATTTTGATGGAATTTCCTCTACGAATGGCAACATTGATAGAAGTAACAATGCACGTCCCTACCCCAAAATCAGGTTTGGAACCAATGAATTTATTCCCTTTCTATTCTGGAAAAATTGGTTCAGTTTCAAGGCCGAATACGATGAAGGTTGGTTAAACGATGAACGCATTGTTGAAGGTACACGACTGCACCATAAGTCCTTGTATGCAAAAGTAAATTTCACTAAAACATCAAACCTTTCGATAGGCTTAAACCATTATGTGATGTGGGGTGGATTATCACCAAGTCCAAATATTGGTCAAATGCCCGATAGCTTTAAAGATTACTTCACCTACATTACTGGAAGTATCGGTGGTGAGGACTTTCCAATAACGGATCAGTTCAATGTGGCAGGAAATCAGTTTGGCAGTTATCACATTCAATACAACCATTCTTTTAGCAACTTTACCTTGAGTTTTTACGTCAACCACATGTTTGAAGATCATTCTGGAATGGAATTGAAAAATATTCGTGACAACCTGTATGGTATTTATGTGAAATTCAATAATTCAAAAATACTTGAGTCTATTATTTACGAACACCTGTACACCCTTCATCAAGGAGGATCGGTGCATGTACAAGGCAGCACTGGATTAGATAATTATTACAATCATGGAGTTTATCACTCTGGCTATTCCTATCAAGGAAGAATGATGGTATCTCCATTATTTGCACCCTATAAGTATACCGCTGAAGGAATTATGACTGGAATACAAAACAACCGAATTGTAATGCATCACGTTGGAATAAAAGGATCATTACACAAAAATATCAAGTGGGATACAAAATTCACCTACACTCAAAACTACGGCACCTATCGCCAGCCTTTTGAACCAATCAGAAATCAATTTTCTTCCGTTTTGAATCTTAGTTATCAATCCCCTTCATTTCCTGTTGATGTTGCCCTTTCAATTGCAGCTGATGTGGGTGATTTATACGAAAACAACCTGGGAGGAATGTTTAGAATATCTAAAACCTTTTAATGAACAATTAAGGTTATTATAATGAAGGCTTCACTTTGAGTGAAACGTTGAATAAGGATAACCGTCAATAGGCTCCAAAAACAATAGCCATGGAATGCATTATGCGACCATGGCTATTGTTGTTAGACCAAATACATTTCAGAATGATTGTTTAGAATTCTAGATATTTTGAGTTTAGACTAGGCAAAATTATTGCGACAAATGAGAGTAGAGCCAAGCTTGCTTGAGCTATGCCGGATGTAGCAATAATCATAAAATATAGGCATAGCCAAATGCTACGGCGATATTTTTAAACAACGAATAAACTCAAAAGAATATTATTATATCGATCATTTTGATGTGTTTTTGGTATTATTGATAGGTATCATCTTAAAATAAGATTGAAGGTTTCACTTTGAGTGAAGCCTTCAATCGGACAAACTTTTTCAATTTAATTACTTTCAGCAATTCTTCTTTCTGCCAATTCGGATTCAATGGTTGCCATTGTTTTGCTATCGAGCTTGTAGAAATAAATAAATATTGCGGATAACAATGCACCAATTCCTGGCACAACACTCAACATGTATTTAATTCCCTGAATGGTTTCAGGACTTTGTTCCACATTCGCTTTAAAGCCATAAAATGCCAGTAACCAAAGGGTAATTGAACCTCCTAGCGTCCAACCTAATTTTTGAGTCATACTCGATGCTGAGAATACCAAACCGGTAGCTCTTCGTCCAGTTTTCCACTCCGACCAGTCGGCAGAGTCGGCATACATCGACCATAACAATGGGAAGATAATACCGGCACAAAAACTAATTAATGCTTGTAATACGTATACAAATACAACTTGTTCTTTGTTACAGAAATAAAAGAAAACACTTAAAACTGCTGCTCCAATCATAGCATACATGAAGGTTTTTCTTTTACCCAATTTCGAGGATACAAACTTTGCAGATGCAACGCCCAATAAATTAAACACCTGTCCGAGTATCAGATAAAGTGTACTAAAAGTAAAAGTCATTTTTGATAAAGCAACTGCTGTATCGTCTATAATGTAGTATTTGAAGTAATAGATGGCAACACCGTCGCGAACAGAATTGAAAATAAGCGTCATAACACCTGCTCCTAGCAGTATAAACCAAGGAGCATTTTTCATCAGGTTCCTAAAATCATCTTTCAGATTATTCTGCTGTGCTTTAGGCGGTGTAATTCGTTCTTTTGTCCAGAAGAAGGTGATCAAAAAGAAACCAATGGCTAACAAGCCAATTACAACCATCGTAAGTTGGTAAGCAGAGGTAATATCAACGCCTTTCTTGAATATGTCTACCAAAGGTTGAAAAATTACAAAAACCAAAATACTACCCCCAAAGGCAAACAACATTCGGAAAGAAGCAAAGCTGGTACGTTCGTCAGAATCAGCTGTCATAACACCTAACATGCTTGCATAAGGCACATTAATTCCGGTATAAACCATCATCATAAGGGTGTAAGAGATGTAGGCATAAACTAATTTACCGGTACTGCTCAAATTCGGAGTTGTAAACAATAAAACACCAATTAGTCCAAATGGAATAGCCATCCACAACATGTAGGGTCTGAATTTCCCCCAACGTGTAGTGGTTCGGTCGCCAATAACGCCCATTATTGGATCGTTTGCAGTGTCCCATATTCGTGTTAACAAAAACATGGTTCCTGCAGCAGCGGCAGAAATTCCAAAAACATCGGTATAGAAAATAGCAAGGTAGGCTGTAAAAATCTTCCAAAACATAGAAGAAGCTGCATCGCCAAAACCATAGCCAATTTTTTCCCGTAAAGTAACTTTACTATTCATCTGTTTATTTTTTAATTTATCAATGGTGAGATGGAACTTACCATTCGTAAATAATCATTCTCGTCAACTAGTTAATAATTATATACTCATGGAGCTTTCATCGAACTAGATTTATCAGTTTATTATGTTGGTTACAGGAATTTATTTAATTTCAATTTTACTAATTTCATAACAGTAAGCGACTACTTATCTTATTGGGCTAAAGCCCTTTCTTTAAAGAGATATAAATTACCCCGACATTAATGTCGGGGCCATTGAAATTCCTTCTATTATGGTTTTCAGCCCAATAAGATCGTCATGCCCGGTCACAGATAAAAATACATTTTGAGCCCGACAGAGCGCTTTTTATACCGATTGTTAAAAAGCATGAGCCATTTTTTTCGCACACTCAAAAATGTCTTTGTTTTTATACATCGGCATTTCACCAATAGAAAAATGAATAAAAAATAGCCTAGTCATTTTTATAATTGGTATTATATATTACAATTGACTGCATTCTAAGCGCTTCAATTTTTTCTTTTTTTTGCCTTTCGTCTTCTGCCTTCTGCCTTTTTCAATTTTACTTCTGCCTTTATTCTATTTAAGCAAGCGAGTACAAACTTCGATTAATGCACGCGAATTATGATACGGACATTTCCAAAAGCCCACTTTTTCTTCATTCATATAAGGACTACCTTCTGCATCGACTCTCCAAAACCATTCACCGTTTTCTCTGTCAGCAATGTGAAGATCAATAAAATTCCAAACCTTTTCGGCTTCGTCTAAATATTTCTTATCATCAGTAATTTGCCAGGCATTTACATAGCCCACCATGGCTTCGGCTTGTGGCCACCAATGTTTATCGGTGTCGAGGTGAGTACCTTCTTTTTCATTAAAGATTGAACCATCGGTATCGGTGCCTTGCTCTAAGGTAGCATCAACCATTCGAACAGCCATTTCGTTCACTTCTTTTATCAAAGCTTCATCTTCAATTTCTTCTGCAGCCTCAGCCATTAACCACGATCCTTCAATATCGTGACCATAGGATATCGCACTCGATTTTACGGTCCAATCGTAGGAAAATAATAAATTGAAATGTGCCGTTTTGGTATCAACAATATGATCAAGAAACACTCGAATAATCTTCTGAATGCTTTTTTTCAGAATTGGATTTTTCCAGCAACGGTATAAATTCGTATAGGGTTCAAGAATGTGCAAATGAGTATTCATTGATTTTGGCTCGTTGGCTTCTTTTGCGCTCAAACGCATGTCATCCATCGCTTGCCAGTTTTCACTCAATGCTTCGATATAGCCACCAAATTCTTTGTCGTAATAGTGTTTTTCAATGGTCCAGAATATTTCTTGAGCCAATGTTAAACTTCGCTCATTTTCGCAAGCACGGTAATATTCCGACAAACCATAAATGGCAAATCCTTGAGCATAGGCTTGTTTGCGAGTATTAATAGGATTACCATCGGCATCTAATTCCCAATATACTCCACCATTTTTTTTATCAATGAAAAACTTGTCAAGGTATTCGAAAGCTCGATGAGCCATTTCTAAATACTTTTCATTTTTGGAATAATTATAAGCAGCCGAAAAGCTCCATAGTATACGTCCATTCAAAATGGCACCCTTTGGAGCATCTTTCTTAACAAGCCCTCTCCCATCGATAGAACCAACAAAACCGCCCTTTTCTTCATCAACAGCATTTTTGATCCAATAATTCATTATGTTTTCAAGTTCCTTTTCTTGAACATTGACTAACTCTGAAAAAGCTCTGATCATACTATTTTACTTGATTATTTTTATCGACAAGTGTATTTATTGTTTGAACTGACAAGTGTGAATGCAATTGATCTTGAGGGGTATTCAAACAGTAATCGACCAATTGATCGATGGATGTTTTAGCCACATGCATTCTGGTATCGGACGAAGCATAATAAATGAAAACAGTGCCGTCATCGTCGGCAATCCAACCATTTGAGAATACTACATTCGATACATCTCCTACACGTTCGTCTTGCAAGGGAGCAATAAAATGGCCAGCAGGTTTGTGGGTAATTTTTGAAACATCGTTGCTATCGGCCATACAAACGTACAACACATAACGCAAACCAGCCGCCGTATTCCGAACACCGTGTGCTAAATGCAACCAACCTTTATCGGTTTTAATGGGATGAGGTCCCAGGCCATTCTTTACTTCATATACGGTATGGTATGTTTTCTGATCAATAATATCTTCGGTTAGAACTTCAGCATTTTCAATCGTTTTGCTTAAGCCCCATCCAATTCCACCGCCCTTACCGGTATCGATAAAACCATCTTGAGGACGTGTGAAAAATGCATATTTACCGTCTACAAATTTATTGAAAAGTACAACGTTACGTTGCTGCCCTCCGTGTGAAATTAGATCGGGTAAACGTTCCCATGTTTTAAAGTCTTTTGTACGCGCAATTCCTGCAGCTGCTGTAGCACTTGAAGTATCGCCATCTGATGCATTTGGGTCTTTACGTTCGGTACAAAATACGCCATAAATCCAACCGTCTTCGTGAGCAGTTAAGCGCATGTCGTAAACGTTTGTGTCCCATTCATCGGTTTGAGGAAGTGTGATTGGTTTGTCCCAAAACTTGAAATTATCAACTCCATTAGGGCTTTCTGCTACGGCAAAAAACGATTTACGATCGTTTCCTTCGGTGCGCACTATTAACAAATATTTATCGTTCCACTTGATAGCACCAGCATTGAAAGCAGCGTTAAAACCAATACGTTCCATGAAAAAGGGATTGGTTTCAGGATTCATATCGAAACGCCAATTAAGTGGTACGTGTTCGCGAGTTAGAATTGGATTTTTATATCGACTATAAATACCATTCGTACTAAAAAGTTCTTCATTCTTATTTGAAAGTAATTCTTTGTGTGCTTTCTCTATTTTATCTTTCCTGGTATCAAACAATGTGCTCATACGATTACTTAATTTATTTTATTACTAGATTGATCTATTATTAATCATTGGTGTTCGGTAAACTATTTATTGATGTCTTACAATTGTTGATATTAATCTTTTTTTAGCGCGATGTCATTCTTATGTTCTTGGTTTCGCTTTAAGCCAGCGGGGCTCTTCATTTTTGGCTTAATCCAAAAACGAAGCAACAAAATCAAGGCTCCAAAAAAAAGAAGATATCATCCTCGCAATGCATAAGTTCGGCTGGGTGATCTACTCCCGAGGTCTCGGGATCAGCTTCCCAGTCTCCCTAAAGCATTGCTGCGATTTAAATCTTATTTTTTTTAAGGCCATCACTATGTACATATCATTCAACGACTATAAATTTCTCATTATTTTTTAATCGCTACCTACTCTTTTTATTTCATTTATGATTGATTAGCAAAACTTTAACCAGACAATAGTGATTAATAATTTAAGTTAAATTGCGCTATAGCCCTTAAATCTTATAGATTATATTATTCAACCATTGGTGTCGAAAGCTATTTAAAGCTCTCCAATTATGGACTTAAGTCCAAACTCATATTCTATCGTAAAGTAATTAGAATATACCTTGTCATCTACTTCGTTTCCTTAATTGATTCTTTGAAACGAGTGTAATCCCTTAACAAATATATCATTTTATCATCCACGAATTGTTTAAAATCATCGGCTTGTTCGTGTTCAGGATAGGGTACATAAAAATGATCAACATCTCTATTTCGCCATACCATTACATAGGCCAGACTTCTAGTTTTATCATTGGCTTTCAATACTTGCAACAAATTGGTGGTATACCAATTGTTAATTTGCATTTTATCGGTACCAGTTTCTGTAAATGCTGATAACTTGTTTTTCTCATTTGCCAAATTTACAACTATAGAAATTTGCTGAACAATATTATCAAGTCGTTTAATGGTGAAATCACCGTAATTATCAAGGCCAAGTATATCTACATAATCGTCGCCAGGATAATGAGACAAGTATTGCTCACGTGTGTGAACATTACCGCTAGGGGCATAAGCAATCAACAAATTATTTAGACCTTTTTCGATCCGCAAATAATCAATAGTAAAAGTAAAAAGTTCTATAAATTCTTCATCAGAACAAGTTTTCGTTCCCCACCAAAACCATTCACCATACATTTCGTGCCAGGGTCTAAATATGATCGGAATTAGCTTCCCTTCTTCATCTAGCATTTTACTCATAAAATCTGCAACTAAATCAAGTTTTGCAGTAAAAAGTGAATGATTGGTTCCTCCGGGAAGAATTGAAGAGACATCAATTTCAGTATGATTCCATGAATCGTTATTTGTTGTTGGAAATCGAGCATGCCAGCTAATTGTATTTACGCCTCCCATTTGGTGTACTCGTTGAACGTATACTAGCATTGAATCGAACTTTACTCCATCGAGATTTTCTTCATCACCAATGTTACCTATTTCCCATCCAAAAAGTGCAGGATAATCACCAGCAACTCGTTTTACATCCGATTCATCTTTTATTCCATTCCATCCTATCCCATAGGCCAGATCGTCTTGATGACCAAATAAAATTGATTCGGAACTAACTTCTTCCAATTGCTGCATTAATACCGTTGCAGCAGTGTTTTTAGAGTTCTCTTTTCTCCCTAATGAACAAGCCGAAATCACAACTAACAGAAATATAAAAATCAAATAATTATTCTTCATGATAAATTAATTGTTTTGAAGTACAAGATTACTTGAAATTGAAAGGACATAAAGCGAA
>JAQIBQ010000551.1 GCA_027859005.1 Prolixibacteraceae bacterium
GTTCTAAACTCCGGACTATCGGGACTAACGAAAGGGGTTACCCATAACATTACTTTAAATCCTTTTATGTGCAGATAGTCCATCATTCCTTTAGGATCGGGAAATTTGGTGGCTTCAAATTCAAAGTTTCCGTAGTAATTCGACCAAATATCGTCGATCATGAACACACCTGTTGGAAAACCATTTTTAATAACATCATCGGCATATTTGATAATATCCTGTTGGTTTTGATTAGTACCCAGCTCAATCCAGGTGTTGTACTGTGGCATTTTAAACATTAACTCATTGGGTGTTCTTCCTGATGGAGGGAAATGCAACTTCATCGCTCCAACATACGCATCCCTCAAGTTGGTTCCGACTTGTACTACGTTTATTTCTTCAACATCGGAATAAAGTTTAAGGGTTGCATTTTCGAACTCAAAGGCAAATGGTTCGTCGCTCCAAACATATCGCCCCATGTTCGACAACAAAACCGGAGCTGCCTGATTTCCTTTATTATCTACTCGAAGGTCATTTATTTCTGTATTTGCTTCAAATGGCTGAAAGTGAATTTTATCGAATGGTGTGTTGCAAAAGGCCTTTGCTGTATACGCTCCGTACCATTTTTCGTTAGCTAATGGCATTATTTCAGAGATAAATTTTTGTGCAAATACATTTGTTGAGATAACAAATCCCAATAATATAATCATTACTTTTTTCATATCTATTTTCTTTATATTTTAACTGATATTTTAAACATTGCTCGATATTTTGTAATAAAAAAACAATTTAATTGTATTCAAAGGCTCCTAAATCAGGTTTAGCATCTCTTGTAAAATCTAAGAAGTCGGTAGTTGACATTGGAGCACCTGCGGCTTCATCAATAGCAGGAGAACCTGCTTTTAACCTAAAATCCAACGTTGCAACATTTTCAAAAAGTGGATCTAAATTAATAGTATTGGTTATTGTTGTTTGAGCAGAAAAACTTCCTATTAAACCAAAAAACAAGTTGTTATCTATAGTAATCGGAAAATTTTGGGAAGAATTACTTTTTATCTGTAGAGGACACCCACTTATTACATTATTTCTAATATTAAAACCGAAATTGGCAGGATTTGAAGCTTCAATAAGCAGACCACAATTTTCCCAATTCCCTGTAAATCCACAATGATAAATCGTATTTTGATAAATATCCACGTTTTGAACAGGTCCATTATTTAAGTAACCTGCCAAACGAATTCCTATGGTACCAATATCATAAACAAGATTGTCGTGAACTTTTATATTACTAACAATACCACCTTCTTCACTTGCAATGGTAATTCCGCCGCCCGTATTATAAACTTTATTCGCATAAACATCTATGTTACTGATGTCTTTTTGGTAAGCATCCACATAAATACCAACACGCTTTAAATCATAAACGGTATTGTGGTGAATTGTGCCATTTGAACAAGCATTTTTAGCATCAATACCTTCCCCTCCATTACTCTTTACAGAAACCATTCGGTTTGAAACTGTATTGTAGGCTATTTCAAATCCCGAAGCAGAAGGCAAACTTATACATTCACCTACACCTACTGCCTCATCTAAAATACAGGCCTTTTCAACATTGTTATACAAAACAGAAATATTGGATGAATTAGCCATACAAATACCGGATGCTCCTGTATTATAAGTTTTACAATTTCTTGTAGTTATATTACTAGCTCCAGAAGCAAAAACACCCCAGAATTTTGAATTTATTATTTTCAAACCATCTACTACAATCCAGCTTTTGCCATTAATATCAAAAAGACCACGACGATCAGCTGATGTCCCATCAGTTGAATTTGAACCATCAATAATAGCTTCATTTTTTACTTCTGAAAAATAGATAATAGGATTGGTTGCTGTCCCCGAATTTGCTGGAGTAATTTTAGAAGTTGGCATATAAGTACCTGATTTTACAACTACCACATCTCCTGCAATGGCTACTTCGGCCGCTTTGTTTATCGTTAAAAATGGGCTGTTAATTGATCCATCGTTTGCATCATTCCCAGTAGTTGAAACATAAAGATAACGAAGCCCTATTGGCAATGTATAAGTACCATCTGTAACCACCAAATTAGCAATAGCTTCCCCTTCTGTATAACTTCCATTTGGAGTCTGTGTAGCCGTGATGGTCGTGATTCCCTCACCAATGATGGTTACCATATCACCGGTAATGGTGGCAACGGCATTATTACTACTTGTATATATAAATGCACCTGCACTGTTACTGGTTGGAGGAGTTAATGCAAAAGGAGCATCACCAGCAACTTTGGCCGGAACTAAAAATCCTGAAATATTAGGTGCAATCAATATTTCTTCATTTGCACCACAACCAAAGGTCAAAATTGAAATAATAATACCAATAGCAAGAATGGATAATTGTCTCTTTATGTTTTTCATTTTTAAATAATTTGAATTCTTTACCTAACTCATTTTCGATGCTTAGTTGATTATAACTATTTCCAAATTCTGGTCCAAGAACGCTCGGCGGTTAAAAACTGATAAATGCCGCTGGTATGTTTGCCAATTGCATCTAAAAAACTAGTAGTGCAATTAAGAATAGTCTCGATTTCATTATTTTATAATTATGGATTTTACCTCGCTGAATTCGCCATTGCTTAGCTTCAGAAAATAAACTCCGGAATTTACATTTACATCCATCTGAAGAGCATTGGATTCCTTTTCAGTGTTATAAAAAGTCTTTTTAACCAGCATTTGTCCCTGAAGATTAATTAAACTTACATCGAGCTGCCCCTTGCTACTAGAGGAAGTAACAATATGAATTTTATTTTTGGCCGGATTTGGGTAGACCGAGAAGGATTGTTCGGCATTGAAAATGTTCTTGCCAGCAGAAGTAGTTCCCGGCAGAACTTCCCGAATCTCAACATCATCAATGTAAACTGCATTTACCGACACTCCTAATAAGAGTCTAAATACCAGAGACTCCGTTGTTGTGCTATTGTAATAAAATGGTCCGTAGGTTTCCGGAATGGTGGTTAAGCTTATATTATTTTCGCTAAACATGGTAGACCATGGAGATTGGTTTTTTAGCATGAAAATGCTCATCGTTCGTGCATCGTCGGCACTGGCCTTAAACAGAATGGCATATTCTTTATCTGCAACCACCGATACATTGCATCCAAATTGCACATTGTAAGGTGAGCTAGAGGTTCCACCGCTAGTGATAGATACATTACCCACCTTGCTGGCATACCCAATTTTATCAACCGAGGCGCTTGTTGCTGTCGCCGAATTTTGAAAAGAAGTACTCCATCCCGAAGTGTTCGAGTCGAAGGACGGATTGTTAATCAGATTTGTTTCGGATAAGTTGAGTACCGATATTACGGATAGGGTTTGTTTCACTTCGGCTGCAGGATGGGTGTCCGAATTTCCACCCTGCGAAGCGGTAATTATGCTTGTTCCTATGCCAACAATGTGAATCTTTCCATTCACAATTGTAGCCACCGTAGTTTTTGAGCTTGCATACGTAACGGGTAGCCCTAAATTAGATACTGCACCAGGATTAAAATCTTCAGATTGAATATTCTTAGCCGGAAGTGCATTAAACATAATTGTTTGAACAGCTTTTGCTGAGTTTAAGCCTTTTCCTGAGATTGTTACAACATAAGGATTTGCATAAGCATCATTGTTGGCTATGTTTATTGTTCCTGAATATTGGATTTCGGCGTTAGTTGATAAGGTGACTTTAAAAGTAGCCGAATTGCCTGCTCCGATAGTGGCTGGTGCATCTTCAGCTAATGCAAAACCGCTTCCAGTAATTGCAACCCTAGGACTTCCTGTTAATTGAAGATCGGCACCGCCTTTGTTTTCAATTGTAAAAGTTACTGTTTTGGGGTTGTCGTAGAAAACATCACCGAATACATTCGTTTCAGTTCCGGGAAGGATAATATTTGCATTTTCTTTCAGTACCATTTCAGCAACTACAGCTATCTCTGTGAAAGGCGATTCGTAGGCACCTCGGTCGGGCTTGCTTCCAACCGGACGCGTAACGCCGTTAATGTCAGTTGTACTAAATTTACCTGCGGCATCAGTTCCGGAATTAATAGCCGGGCTTGTATTTCTCAATTTGAAATCTGCTGTACCATCAAGCGCCAGTTTTACAAATTTTGGGTCAGCGACTAAATCGTTTGTGCCCATCTTTGGGGCTGGCCCATTAAAATAGAGATTGTAATCGTAGGTTGTACCCGTAGCATTCATGTTACATGCACCACCATTCCTGGCATACATGATATTATTGTAGATACGAACATCAGTACCTGCGTGACCAAAAATTTCCTGATATCCAACAACAGTGCCATTATTGTATGCTGTATTATTAATAATATCGACATGTGATGATTTATAAGCATGAATTCCTGAACCGCCGTTATTATAACTGATATTGTTCTCGACTAGAGTTCTCCCCACATAACCTGTATTAACATCAATAATAATTCCATTTCCATCACTCAATTTATCTATGTGATTCCACGGCACCAGCGTTTTGTTGCCAAACGAACTGTTATTACGCACTAATATTTTATAATCTGTAGATTCATCTGAATTATATGACGTAAGAATACTAATGCCACTGGTAGCATACATCGTTCTCCATGAATTATTATAGACAAGATTGTCTTCTATGGTAATATAGTCTATTCTTCCTCCACCAACGCCTCCTCCAGGCATATGATGGATTTCGCATCCACGTACAATTACATTGGTTACATCGGCATCTTTCCCAATACTTATTCCATTAACATTAAAAGACGCGATTTTATTCCAATCTTTCACGTTATTCTCATAATCAACCCACGACTGATAAGCATCCTCATGACTTATATTAGCGCTGTTTCCCATTATTTCTATTCCCTCAAATAGAATAAATGATGCATCTATAGTTACAGCATTCCACACTTGAAACGACAAATTACTTGGAATAAAAATTTTTGGTGTATGCCCTTCCAGCGCCTTGTAAACAATATATTTGTCTGAAGTACCAGAACGGGTAATGTTTAAAAGAGACTGGTTATTGTATGAGCCCGGGCTATAGGTCCCGTTCATAATATAAACATTATCGCCGGGGTTGGTTTTATCGGCAGCTTTCTGAATGGTTTTAAAAGCGGTTGTTTGAGATAACCCATTATTATTATTAATGTCTGAACCCGAAATTGCTGACACATAATAATCTGTTGCAAAAGCATTCATGAAAGTCAAACAGATCGCAATTAACAATAACAAGTATTTTCTATTTTTCAATTTTTGAGTTTTATTTTTATTTTTAAAATTCGACTACCACTTTACCGGCTGTTTTCAATAAATTTATTTCTCTGGGAGTTCCATTAACAGTAACTTTATATTTCCCGTAAAACGCTGGAACAGAGAATTCGCCTTTTTGATTTGTTTTTCCATTCTCCCTGGTCCACCATTCATGATGTATCAAATTTTGGTAAGCAATTGCAGCAGGCGTTGGCGTCCAGTCTCTTTTATAAATCGAAGAAGCTGGAATCCAGTTGGCGCCTTCCCAAAACCCCCACATGATAATTCCGGAAACTGCCGGATGGGCAAAGCATATTTTATAGTAATCAACCAGTTCTTTTGACTTCAATTCTTCTTGTTCAGCACTTAATTTTAACTTGCGATTCGTGTAATACTTCGATCCCTGGCCGGGCATATTAAATTCAGTAATACGAATTGGTAATTGAAACTGAGCCAAAGAATCGAGAGCATTTTTCAATTGATTACGATCGAAAGTTTCGGCATGAAGATGTCCCTGAACGCCAATACCGGCAAGAGGAACTCCTTGTTTTAAGAGACGTCGGATTTGAGCGAGATATTCCTTTAATTTTACTCCGGTAAGAATATCATAATCATTCAAAAAAAGCTTAATGTCTGGATCTCCCATCTTTGCCCATAGTGCCATTTTACTAGTAATATCGGAGCCTAATCTTTCTTCGTAATAATTACCATGAACCATTTCGTTATTGAGGTCGTATTCAACAAATCGTCCCTTATAACGTGCAGTAACAGTTTCAGCACGATTCTTCAGCGTTTGCTCCAACTCCACATCAGATAATTCTTTTACCCAGGATTGTACAAATTCAGGAACGCCCCAAAACAGATTGTGACCTCTTATAGGTATGGAGTTTGCTTCGGTCCAATCCAATATTGCATCAATCCCCGAATACTTTACCTCTCCCTTTTTTCGCTCCATGTTTGCCCATTTTACAGCGTTTTCAGTAACTGCCGAGTTGAAGTTTTCCAGAAATTTCTCCTTGTATTTTTTCACATCGGCATCTGTGGCCGAACCATTAAACATTTGGTCGCTTAAAGCACATCCAAACCAAAATTCATGAGAGATTTGTTCAATATTTACCTTCGAGCCAGGTTTAGCTTTAACTATCAACTCTCCTTTCCGGTATTTAGCAATAGATTGTTCAATTTCCGAATTCTGTGCAAAACACGTTGAGAATGATATCATCAACATGAAGATGACTGCGATACATACCACCAGTCGCACTTTTAAAAAATGTGTTATTGATCTCATATACTGAATCTTATCTTATTAAAAACTTCTTTTCTGCTATTAATACCGGTGAATCGTACAACGGAATATTGAAAATGCAACTACTTCCGGCATTGCTCCATTGAGACTTTGGAATTTCGTAGATGCCACCAGTCATGAGGTCGACCCAAACCGGATTTTTAAAATTCATGTTTTTAACGGTGATATTTACTGGCTTTGTTTCAAATGAATTGGTAACATCATCACCATCAAGCCATAGTGCAAGTAATGGCGTTTGAGTTGCTTTGTTTTGATAACCATAAACCGACATCGATTCCTGATTTGTAGTAGAATAATTAAAACCGGAGATTAGTTCCATGTTATTATCGAAAATGGATGCTATGTTTTGCACTGCATAATACGCCACTTTCGGACGGATGGCAGCCATGGTAATATCGGATTGAATCAAACCTTTTGTATTTAATACTGCCCGGTCGCCCCAGTTGTAATAAATGTCGATGATAGTGAAAACAGAAGTTTCAATGTCGTGCCCCAAATCACCCAGCAAACGGCGCATATCGTATTTCGCCTGCGTATATTCTGTCCAGTAATATTCCGATAAGGCAAAAGTCGGAATGTAGGTTGAAGGGGCGCCATTTTCTCCCTGCCTCAACAAAATATTTTTCGAATATTTTTCGATAACCGAACGCAAGCCGAGTACTCTTTTTTGGGTATAGGCATCTTCGGGTCGCATGGTGTAGCTGTGATATGAAATCCAATGAAACAAATCCAGCTTTCCAGCATCAGCAATTACTTTCAGAAAACGGTCGAGGTATTCTTTATCGCTGTTCGAAGCGAAGGCCAGACCGGCAATTTTAGCTTCCGGCTGAATCCGTTTAATAATAACCGCAGTTCGAATATTCAGTTTTGCTGTTGTTTCAGCATCAATGTGTCCATGTAGGTCGGGTTCATTCCATATCTCCCATTCTGAGACTCGGTCTTTGTATCGAAGCACTAAAGCTTCTACCCATCGATCCCAAGCTGCATATGCTTCTTCTGATTGCATTAAGCTGTTGAGTAGGTTGATACCTCCTCCTCCCTCATAGGCTGGATTTCCATACGATGGCTGAAGCCAAGGTTCAATGTGGTTAGCAACTGCAAAATCAATAACTTCATCGAGCCATTTCCAATCGTATACCCCAGGCACTTTTTCGCATTTTGCCCAACCTGCCTGCAATCGAATTTTCTTTACACCCAGAGGGGGCAAATAATCTTTGTAATTGTTCCAGATGGTATGGTCGCGGTCGAGTGTTTCGCAGCCTACCGTTATTCGCGACGATTCAATTTCTTTAGTATTTCGGGGTTGGATAGTCCCAATTCGTTTCATTTTCAATTCGAGCGGGGTTTTAACCCTGTCTGAAGAAGAATCTATAAAATGGGCGAACGAAGTCTGCACAGAAATGAGTCCCGTCAAAACTATCGAAATAATGATTTTTTTTATTGAAAACATATGAGTTGGTTTAATAAGTTTATACACTATAAATTTGAACTTTAAAGTTACTTTCAAATTCAGAATTGAAATAACAGTCGTTTTGCGAACTATTGCACTATATTTGCCTCGTTAACTGATTTACGATATCTTAAAGCAAAGAAGGTGTTCTCAAATTTTAATGTAAGTTTGCTGAAAAAAATTCCATTCCGGAAGTATTTGATTTTCATGGCAATTGTTTTAGAAATTCCTTTCTTCCAAATACTTGTTCAATTTTTCCACCGACATCGGCAATTTATCTTTGTTTTCTTTAGCCCAAACTCTAAAACCATCTTTAATTTCTTTACTCCATACACTGTCAATTTCTCCAGCAGAAAAGCGTCCTACTTTAATGCATTCTTGTCCATAAATATCAAACAAGGCTGTTACTTCTCCAATCTAAACAATGTGCTCAACCAAATGAGGAGGAATAAAAATCACCCCATTCTTTTTTGCTAAAACGGCATCTCCCGGAAGTACTGTAGTCTGTCCGATACGAATAGGGGCATTAATACTTGTAAGCAACGTTTTGCGCATGTAAGAAGGATCCGTTCCTTTAATCCAACCGTTAAATCCTTTTATTTTCTGAAGTCCTTCAGGATCTCTTACATTGCCATTAACAATAATTCCTCGCTTGGAGCCGTGCATAAACACCGTTTCCAAGATTCGAGCCAATTACGGTTCCCATATAAGGTTTGCAATAGCCATCGGCTACATACACATCCCCTTCAACGAGTGTTGAAATAGCCCAGGAAACGGTACGTTTTTGTTGCCAATTACGACCTTCAATTTTCCCCTGTTCGATCACTTGATTTTCCAGATCAATTCGGGAAGGCATAAATTGTGCAGTTACCGCACGTCCAGTCATTACCGCAGATTCTTTCTCATTAATTAACTTCCAATCACCTTCAAATTGGTTGTGATAGCCTAACTCAATCAATTCAGCCCAAGCTTCTTCAATGGTAATTTTCTTTAAGCGTTCCAACAAATCATCAGAAACGTTAGGCCTGCCATCAGCAAAACGTTCGCCCTGCCACTCGGCAGTTAATGCTTTAATATATTCAGGAGAAGAGGCAATATTTTGTGAATTTGCAAAAAAACTTCCCAACAGAAGGGTTGCAAGGAATATGATTTTTGTTTTCATAATTAGTTGATTTATGGGTTTAAAATTTTACTTTTTTAGTTTCTGATTTTATATAGTTATTCCAATCTACTTTGCTTTTAAAGTATTTACTCTTTTCCCAACCGGCACCGGCATAATAGCTAAATGGCACATTGGTTTTGACTTTCATCAAAATAAACTCATCGCCATCGTGTGATGCAAAACCGGCGCAATCTTTCGGATTAACCAGTACTGCTGTTCCTAAGCTTCCATTTATGGTGTCCATCTTTTCCCATACAGCCAAAGAGCCATGTTTCTTATCCTGAAGAATTTCCTGTTTTCCATAAGTTGTGAGGCCGATAGCAACAACCAGTTCCTGATTTTTTTCGCTTTTCAGGGTGCTTGTTACTTTGAACAAATTGGTCCCCATGCCCATCTCTACCTTTTTGTGCTCTTCAATTTTCAAACCTGGAACATTCCAGGTATTGTACTCCAATTCGAATTCAATCTTTTTGGTCTCATTTTTAGTAATATTGAACGAGTCATAGGTTTCCGAAGCATACGGATTCCCGTCCATCCAGATGGACAAACCGCCACAACCGAGCAGTTTACCCATGTGGTAAAAGTCGCATCCTTCGCCACGTTCAACGTGATAATCTTTTCCTTCCTCATTCAACTTGTACCATTTGTCCAGGATAGGATAATCAACCGATTTTGCCCAAACATCTACACCACTGCGCACTTTGTCGCGCACAGAAGGGCCATAAATTCGAAAGGCAATCCGGTCATTTTCCCAGGCCACATCTACTCCACGGGCATGTCTGACATAAGTTTTTGGAATAAGAGTCGAATCGAACTGAACATAGTATCCCAGTTTATGCAAAGGTTTTACAGCGGTTATTCCCATTTTGGCGGCTTGTGCATATGCCAAAACAACTGGGCCAAAAGCATGGTAATCGTTTAATTCCCATTTTCGGTTTTTATAATCTTCCTTAGTTCCTTTTCCTGGACATAAACACCCAATACAGGTGTTACTAACAGA
>JAQIBQ010000556.1 GCA_027859005.1 Prolixibacteraceae bacterium
GTATAATTCCGAATATAGTCTTCAGCCTCAGGATAAGCCGTATTGCTTTCATTGGTGCCAACAACATTATCAACATCCATTCGAATTTGTTCCTCGAATAAGGATTTTAAAACGACTGCTGCAACTCCTGCTTCTTCTAACTGCTTGATTTGATTAACAGAATTAGTTAACCCTGAACTGCCAGCCACTAATGGATTTTTGAGCGATAAGCCCATGTAATTTGTTGAAATATTTGTCATAGGTTTTATTTTACGATCGATAATTTATTTAAAGTACACTCAAATCTCACTACACAAATCTGTTATTTATTTTTCAATTAATACACCCTAGCTCCAAATATAGTACTTCCGATGCGAACCATTGTACTACCATGCTTTACAGCAATTGTATAATCATTGCTCATCCCCATAGATATTTCAGAAAATGCCTGATCTTCATTAAAATACTTGGCTTTTAAGTGCTGAAAAATAGTTGATAATCTTTTGAATTCATTGCTAACTTGTTCTACATTATTGGTGTAGGTTGCCATTCCCATAACACCAATAATTCTTATATTTTTCAAGGTTGAAAATTTATCAGATTCGAGTATTTGCTCGGCCTCAACCATTTTCAATCCAAATTTACTATCCTCCTGCGCAATATGAAACTGCAATAAACAATCGATTACACGATTATGCTTTGCTGCTTCTTTGTTAATGGTTTCCAACAATTTCATGCTATCAACAGCATGTAACAACGATATAAAAGGTGCAATATATTTTACTTTATTGCTTTGCAAATGACCTATAAAATGCCATTGTATATCCTTGGGAAGTGTCTCGTATTTTTGAACTAAATCCTGCACTTTATTCTCACCAAAAATACGTTGACCTGTTTCATAAGCTTCTTGAATTGCTTCGTTAGGTTTGGTTTTCGAAACAGCCACCAACTTTACTTTAGATGGAAGTGATGAACGTATTTTATTTAGGTTTTCGGTAATTGACATGAATTCGTTTTAATTGACAACAAATCTAAAAAAATAGATGCAAAAAGAGTTCATCTTTTTCAACAATTCTTGGAATATATTAATTCCTTTAGCAAGAATACTTTTTCATAACAGGATGAAGTTAAAAGCAAGAAGTATGTCATCCTAACAGTGAGGCATTCAGCCAAAACAAAAACCCTGAATATCGTCTCTATTTCAGATCTTTACGCTTTAAATAAATCAATTCGATTTAAACAATTCACTCACATAATTATTCTTTTTTTGAATTCGTTAATGCTTCGCATTTCAACAAAAATGAGTACTGAACAATGAACTAATTATTAACACTTAAACAATAGAACACTCACAAGAACAACATACACCTATGAATTTCAAATAATTACACGCACAAACAAAGCAAAATAAAAATAAATGCGTCTCCACCCTATGCAAAAGTACTGTATTGCTCATTCACCGAACATCCCATAAATGGAAAGAACTCCATCACTTATTATTTCGACGTCCTAGCCACCAATCAAAACCTAGAAAATTACGGCAACGAATGCAACGTCATGGAAGAAATACTCCTCACACACTTAAGCACCAACTTTTCTGGGAGCCAAATCAAAAACGATTATGGCAATCCTGTCTACTCAAAGATAAGGTCAATGTTTAACCTGTGGAGTTTCGATAAAAGCTCAATAGATAAAAAGCAATATACGAAGCTTTTCAAATGGCTTTCAAAACTCACTCTTTTGTGTTGTAATCCTTAATTTTAAAACATTGGATAGTAACCAGTTTTCAATCCATTCCACCTAACATCCTCTTATTCAGATATTACATTTCTGATTAGTTTCAATGCGATCTAAATAAGGATAGGAAAATAATTAGGATGCATTATCCACCTCCCTTCTACAGGTATCCTCGAGAAAGCCTCGTTTAATATCAAATAAAGTTTATTCTGCATATATATGACTAGGGTAGTAAAATATATTTTGTTAATCAAAAATGAAACATTATATTTGTCAATAAAACATCATTAAAAAAAAATTATGGCCAAAGTTAATGTTACCGAAGAGGCTGAAAAAGCAACCTTAGATTCGGCAAAAGATTTAGTAAAGAAGTATATGTGGTGGACAATGGGTGCAGGACTTATCCCAATACCCTTTGTTGATTTAGTTGCAGTATCAGGAGTACAGATAAAAATGTTGAAAGACATTTCTGTGATTTATGAAGTTAAATTCAATGAGAATGCAGGAAAATCTATCATTAGCGCTCTTTTAGGCTCCATTGTTCCAAACGCACTTGCAAGTGGCGGAATTGGCAGTTTGATTAAGTTAATTCCAATAGTTGGACCATTAGCAGGTGGTGTATCAATGTCTATTTTCTCTGGAGCAGCGACTTATGCCATTGGAAAAATATTTATTCAACATTTCGAAGCAGGCGGTACTTTCTTAGATTTTGATCCTGTTAAAGTAAAAGAATACTTTAAAGTTTTATATACTGAAGGTGAGAAAGCTGCCAAAGACATGAAAGACAAAAAATAAAGACTATTCTTTTTTTAACAGAAAATGAAAATATTTAAATTAATCATTCTATAAAACTTATGTCGAATAGAATGATTATTTTTTTTTAGGTATCGAACCATACGATTTAAGTTCAATTATAATGAAAATAAAATATTTGTTTCTTACGGTAATCTTATCAATACTTGGTTACATCCCTCTGTTACAAGCCCAATCTCAGGAACAGTGGTGGCTTCATAGTTCATATGAATCAAAACCCATCAGTGACACATTAAAATCTAATGTCGAAAAAGTATTATTCCACGCTGAGAGTAAATATAGTCTTACATTATCTAATGGTATAACAAATGGTAGCGTTCATGCCGGAGATATTTTGTTAGTAGAAAGAAAAAATAGATTTTCTCACTTCTCCTATTTCAACATTAATTCGCAAAATCTCACCATAAAAAGCAATACAAATTCGAACTACAAACAAACAGTTTATGAGTTTGTTGACTATCTTGATATTGATATATCTAAAATGTTTTTCTCCGAAATTGGACTGATTTTGGATAGAAATGATGCCGCATTAATTAAAAGTAGAAACGCTTTTTACTTAGGGCTTGGAGCGAATAATCTACTATTTAAAAAATTTCATGTAAAATCATTAGTCGCTATAGGTAGAGTAAATCAAAATTATACAATACCTGTAACAACTTATAATGTAATAAAGGAACCCTATACATTATTACATATCGGACAAAAATACACACTCCCTATAGACAAGAATATTACTCTTAATGGTAATCTGTCATACTTTATTGACACAAATGAAATAGATAGATACAGGATTCATCTTAATTTTAACATCAAAGCCTATATTATTAAACACATTGCTTTAGTTGTAAGTTATTCCTATAAATATGATAATGAACAAGTACTTTTAAACCTAATACCAAACAATAGTTTGTTTACTACAGGTATCCAATTGAGCCTATAACCTACTTTTTCAATAAATTTTATTTAGATGAATGCCAGCAATTCAACCAAACAAAAACCAAACTTTATTCATTTTCTAAAAAATGAATATGACAAGCCACTACTGAAAATTGGAATATTAACAGCAGTTTCAGGGCTTTCAAGTACTGGAGTACTAGCTATTATTAATATGGCTGCTCAGAATGATACGGATACTTTACAGATTGGTTATTTATTAATGTTTATTTCAATAGTAGGTATCTTTATTACATCTCAAAAGTTTATTTTAGTTGAAGGAGTCGCAATTATTGAAGAAATATTAAATAATCTGCGATTACGTCTAGCTGATAAAATTCGCAAAACCGACTTGTTAAATATTGAAAAAATTGGTAATGCTAAAATCTATAACCGTTTAACTCAAGAATCAGCATTAATATCTCAAATAGCGGTGTATCTGATAACCGCCATACAATCCGGGATAATGCTTATTTTCATTTTTGCTTATATCGCTTATTTAAATCTTATAGCAGCGTTAATACTTGTTGTACTATTAACCATCGGTGTTTTAATTTTCAGAAAAAACAACAAAAAAGTAATTGCAGAACTCGATGAGACAAATAAAAGTGAGCTCGAATATTTTAATTCATTAACAGATATACTAGAGGGCTTAAAAGAAATTAAATTAAATAGAAAAAAAAGTGGCGATCTATTTCAAAATTACGGTAAGATTTCGTCTATAGTTCATGACCACAAAGTAAATACAGGAAAATTATTTTCTCTTAATACCGTATTTTCACAAGCCTTTATTTATATCGTACTTGGAGCTATCGTTTTTATTCTCCCACAATTAAGTGATAAATTTTCAGAAGAGATTATTAGTACAACTACTGCTATGCTTTTCGCAATTGGGCCATTAAGTGCATTAGTCGCCATAATCCCTCAATATGAACAACTAAATTTATCTGTCAGGAACATTTATGATCTCGAAGAGGAATTAAACATGAACCTAAATCAGAATGAGGTGCAACCCCTCGAAAGTGAAAATAGATTTAAAGATTTTAATAAAAGTGAATTTAAAGATCTTTATTTTGAATACGAAAAATTAAATAATAGTGACTCCTTTTCTGTCGGTCCTATTAACTTTTCGATTACAAAAGGTGAGATTATTTTTTTTATTGGTGGTAATGGTTGTGGAAAAACTACTTTATTAAAAATGCTAACGATGCTTTATAGCAATATGCAATCGGGTAAAGTATTTGTTGATGATAAAATTATAAACGACACCAATTATCTTGATTACCGAGAACTTTATTCTGCCATTTTTTATGACTTCCATTTATTTGAAAAACTCTATGGATTAGAGGATATTGATTCAAAAAAAGTAAATGATTTATTGAAATTAATGCAAATAGCGCATAAAACAGAATTTCAGAAAGATAAATTTACAAAACAAAATTTATCTACTGGGCAAAGAAAAAGATTAGCTTTAATAATTACTTTTCTTGAAAATAAACCAATATACATTTTTGATGAGTGGGCCGCTGATCAGGACCC
>JAQIBQ010000500.1 GCA_027859005.1 Prolixibacteraceae bacterium
CTATATACTTATTTACTAAATCTACAGCGTCTTCATAATTGCTTACTAATAATATTTTGGGCCGCGCCCTCATTTTCAATATCATGTGCAATTCATCGGTGGAATCGTCTGAAACCAAATTCTGAGTTTGTAGCATAACATTGGTATAGAGCATGGGTAAATAACGAGAATAGTATTTAACTGAATCTTCTACTAACAATATTACTCGTACACCGCCTACTTGAACATCTCGTTCAACATTCTTTTTATCCTCGGTATACTTAATCATGGCTAAAAAGATGGACGTATTTCCATTCCATACAAATACGCGATCGATAAAATGTAAAGGTTCAGCTGTTTGAGTATAATAAGCTAAATCGTAATTATTATTGACCAAAAGTAATATGGGAAGCCTCGATTTTTCTTTGTTTATAACACGTGCTGTTTCAAGAGGAGAAACTCGATCGACACCAGCCATTATGATTACCATGTCGAAATGTTTCCCTTTTAAAACCTCAAGTGCTTCGTTCAAATTATTAACACTTGTAAAACGAGGAGCCGAATACAAATTCAGTTGTAAGTATTCGCCAAATATTTTGTCAGAGAATTGTCCTTCTCTTACAATTGAGTATGCATCGTATTTTGTGGCAATAAGAAGAATTTCCTTCACCTTTGTAGGCATTAGTTCTTGAAAAATATCGCGGTCGTTTTTGCGCTTCTCATATATCGATGAAAGAGAAATAGTAGTAATATCAATCATAAGGTCTGTTTATTCTAGCGTGCACTAATTTACTAAAATATAATTCTGAAAAACTGATGAAATGCATAAAAAAAAGCCGATGCAAAATGCACCGGCTCTAAACTAGTAATAACCAATATCTAATTATTGAGTAGATTTATTTATCGGATAAATAGGAAGCAACACCTTCTGCCGTAGCATCCATGGCCTTATCTCCTTCGTTCCAGTTTGCTGGGCAAACTTCACCAAATTCTTCGTTGTGTTTCAATGCATCAACCATACGAATAGCTTCATCAACGTTTCTACCAAGTGGCAAATCGTTAATTAATGAATGACGAACCAAACCTTCTTTATCAATTAGAAAAAGTCCACGATATGCAACAGGATTTCCTGTAAAAACGGCTTCGTTATTTTCATTGTATTCATAGTCACCTGCCAATACACCATAGTTCATGGCAATTGTTTTAGACAAATCAGCAACTAATGGAAATTTAACCCCCTTGATGCCACCATTTTTTCTTTCGGTATTTAACCATGCCCAATGTGAGAATTCTGAATCAACAGAACAGCCTACAACCGCAACACCACGTTTTTCAAACTCAGCTAATTTATCTTGAAAAGCAATAATTTCGGTTGGACAAACAAATGTAAAATCTAAAGGATAAAAGAAAAATACAACATGTTTATTACCAATAAACTGTTCTAATGAAAAGTTTTCTACAATATCGTTACCATTAACAACTGCATTTGCACTAAATAATGGAGCTTTTTTTCCTACTAAACTCATATTCTATTTTTTTTAATTGTTATTATTTCATTTTTGTAATGATTACAAATTAAGTTCATTCTTTTCATTCGGCCAAATTTTTGACTACATTTTTATTGTTAATCAATACATCAAAACATTTATCATTGTATTTCTGGCACTTACATATCACAATAAAATAAAACTCTTCGCAGCAATCTGACGAGGCATTTCAACGTAATCTGTATTTTTTATGCGCATCAAGATGCGGGGAATCGAGATAGCGAGATCAACAGAGCTAATAAAACCCATAAGATTTAAATAATGATTTGTTACTTAACTGAATATAAAGTAAGTTTGTAATCATTACAAATATATTATGGAAAAATACAGTAACTTTTTACTTTCGAATGGAGTTAAACCATCGGTTCAACGCTTAAGGATATATGAGTTTATTCATACCAACAGGATTCATCCTACTATTGAAATGATCTACTCAAATCTGTCTCATGAAATGCCAACCTTATCAAAAACAACAGTATACAATACATTAAAACTTTTTGTATCGAAAGGAGTTGCAAAAGCAATTAATATTGAAGATACCGAAATAAGATACGATGCCGATTTATCAACACACGGACATTTCAAATGTAAAAGCTGTGGAGGTTTATTCGATGTGATGCTTAAAATAGACAACCTTGTAATAGAAGGTTTAGATAATTTCAAAATTGAAGAATACCAAGTTAATTTAAAAGGGTATTGCAATGTTTGCAAACCCAATTAAATTAATTATCAAATCAAAATATCTTAATAAGAAAATTGTTAACCATTAATTAGAACCATGATGCAGCCAATTCTTGCCATGGCCAAGGTATGGCAAGTAAAATTACAAATAAGGATACTCCATAAAAAATAATGCTTCGTTTAAACTTCAGTTTACTTTCAAGTGCTCTTTTCACTTTAGAATAACCAACGGTTATTAATACAATTGCAATAAGCATCATTCCAATGTGTTCTACTAAGAAGAATCGTAATAAATCGCTCGACATACTTTCTCCTGTAAAAACTACTTTACTACTAATAAAGTAAAGTACAATTCCAATCAAGAATTGAACATGGGTAAACACCATTGTAAATAAGCCAATTTTTTTATCAAGATTTGAATACTCTTTTTTAGTGATTAATTTATAAACTGAGATCAATATTACTTCAAGAATTAATAGCAATACAATCCAACGGAACCCTGAATGTAAGTGTTTCAATATTGTAAAAAACATAGAATGGTTTTAGAATTATTATAATGATTGTATAACCTATTTTACAGTAAAAAAGTTTAAGCATTTGTGATATATATTTAAAATGAATCACAGGCTGTACTTTCTTTGCTTATTAATTTTTTCTTTGTATTTTTCAAAATTGAGAATTACCTCAAATTTAATTCAAAACGTACCATTTAAAAGTAGCACTCTGAAAGATCAAATTGTTTATTAATTAACCTATTTAATATATTTTCATGGAAAACAAGAACAACAACCAGGCCTTAGGCATGTCAGTCTTTGGTGCCATTTTTTTCATTTTTGGTTTTGCCACAACTTTCATTATTACAATGTCGGCACCAGTTAAAGCCATTTTTGTACTTAGTGAATTTGAAGCTCAGTTATTGTCATCAGCTTTTTTTATTACCTATCCAGTAATGTCTATTCCAACAGGTCGCCTGATTAATAAGATTGGGTATAAATGGACTGTAATTTTAGGTCTTATACTAATGGGAATAGGTAGTATAACCTTTGTTCCTGCAGCTAAAGGACAGATACAAAGTTTGTTTTATATTGCAACCTTCATACTTGCAACTGGTGTAGTATTTTTACAAGTTGCAGCAAACCCCTATGTTACCGCATTGGGACCATCAAGTTCAGCCTCAAGTCGTTTAAACTTAACACAAGCATTAAATTCAATTGCAACAATGGTTGCTCCTTGGCTAATATCTATTGCGATCTTTAAAGGATTAGATTTACCCGCACTTGCAAATGCTGCACAAGAAAAAGCTTATGGACTAGAAGTTGCCGACCGCATACCTGTTCCTTTTACTATAATGGCGCTAATTGTTATCGCTGTTGCTGTAGTTTTATTTACCATTAAACTCCCTAACCTTTCAGGCGGAAAGAAAGAAGGAGAAAGAAAAAGTATTTGGAAATACCCTCATGTAGTATTAGGAGGAATCGCAATCTTCATGTATGTAGGTGCTGAAGTAGGTAATGCAGGACTGCTCGTAAATTACTTGAAAACAAATATTAAAATTGATGGAAATTTGTTATCAGCAACAGAAGCAGCAACCTATGCAGCATTGTATTGGGGCGGTGCAATGGTTGGCCGATTTTATGGTTCATTTATGTTTACCGATAAAAGTTTTTCTCAAAAATTGACTTATCTACTTCCTGTATTAGTACTTGCATTCGTTGCTGGTTCATTTGTAACAGATTGGAATTGGGCAATTGGAGGAATTTTCACAGGTGCTGCTTTAGTTAATTTTATTATTATGGTATTTGGACGTGGAAAAGCAGCCCGTTCTTTAGCAATTTTTGCATTGTTCGCAGCATTGCTTGATTTAACTCAAATATTTGTAGGTGGAGAAGTTGCCCTATGGACCTTAATTTCAATTGGACTATTCAATTCAATAATGTTCCCGAACATCTTCTCATTGGCTGTAACAGATTTAGATAACTCAGAACTAAGTGGAGCATCAGGCCTAATCAATGCATTAATTATTGGAGGGGCAGTTATTCCACCAATAATGGGAAGTATTGCAGACAAAGCAGGTTATTCATGGGCATTTGTTGTTCCTGCAATTTGCTACCTCTATATTTTCTACTTTGCAGTTAAGGGTAATAAAATTCGAAGAGCCTAATTAATTAAGAATACTAAACACAAATTGAAAAATAATTAGATTGAGATGAAAAAAGTAGCAATTGGAATTGATATAGGCGGAACAAATACCGCAATTGGTGTTGTTGATGCCGATGGAAATGTAATGGTAAAGGATAATATATCAACTCCATCTCATGGTGATGTTAACCAATATGTAAGTGATTTATCAGCTGCTGTTAAGGAATTAATTAAATCGGTTAAACTGCTCAATAGCGAAACTGAAGTATTAGGTATTGGCATAGGTGCTCCTAATGGAAATTACTACAATGGAACCATTGAATATGCCCCTAATCTATCGTTCAAAGGAGTTGTGCATTTAGTTGCGCTGGTTAAAGAGCAGTTTCCTGAATTAAAGGCAGTAGCCTTAACCAACGATGCAAATGCTGCAGCCATTGGCGAAATGATTTATGGTGGTGCTAAAGGAATGGCAAACTTTGTAATGTACACCTTAGGAACAGGTGTTGGAAGCGGAATTGTTGTTGACGGCAATTTGGTTTACGGGCATGATGGATTTGCTGGAGAATGTGGTCATACAACCTTGATTCCTGGTGGACGTCTTTGTGGCTGTGGTGCTAAAGGTCACTTAGAAGCCTATTGCTCAGCTCCTGGGATGACACGTACAGCTTTTGAAATTATTGCAAGAGATAATGCCTCCGATAGTATATTGGCTAATAAATCATTTAATGAGTTGGAATCAAAAACTATTTTCGATGCTGCCGAACAAGGCGATGCAGTAGCTTTAGAAGTTTTTGAGCAAACCGGAAAATGGTTGGGTCAAGCTTTGGCCGATACAGTTCACCATAACAGCCCTGAAGCAATTTTCCTTTTTGGAGGACCTACAGCAGCTGGCGACTATATTTTCAAACCAACCAAAGCGAGTTTAGAGGAACATCTTCTTCCAATTTTTAAGAATAAGATTAAAATTATTCCTTCGGAACTTAAAGCAGGCGATGCCGCAATTATTGGTGCAAGTGCATTGGTATATAAAGAATTGGAATAATTTAAGAAAAGCGGAGCCATTTGGTTTCGCTTTTTTTATTGGAAGAAATTATTGAATCAATAACGATTTTGCATTCTCAATAGCAGCATCTGTAGGATTCTCACCACTCAACATTTTTGCAATCTCATCAATACGCTCATCGCTATTCAACATTCTCATCCCGGTTTCTACGTTATCAGAAGTATCGTTCTTGTAAACCAAGTAATGACTATCCCCTTTTGAGGCAATTTGCGGAAGGTGAGTAATATTTATTACCTGCATATAGTTAGCCATATCCTTCAATATAGTTCCCATTTTACCAGCAATTTCACCAGAAATGCCATTGTCAATCTCATCGAAAATAATTGCAGGTAATGCTTTCGATTTTGCGACTACTGTTTTTATCGCCAACATTAATCGTGACATTTCACCACCTGAAGCAACTCTGGTTATCTCTTCCAACCTACTCCCTTTATTTGCAGCAAACAAGAAATTCATTTCGTCGGTTCCATTTGCTTGAAAATCATCAGTTGTCTTTAAATCAGCTTTAAAATCTGCATTAGGCATGCCCAATTGACTTAAATAACTCGTAATTTGTTTTTCAAGATTGGACAAAACTGATTTTCTTGATTCATTCAATTGTACCGCTAATTTTGTAAGTCCAACTTTCGAATTCTGAATTTGACTTTCTAATTTAAGTATCTGATTGTCGTACGACGAAGCGGTTTGAATTTTCAGATCAAAATCTTCTCGTATTTCTATTAAACCTGAAACTGTTGATACCCTATGTTTCTGCTGCAAATCGTAAAGCAGATTTAATCTACTTGTTATTTCATCTAAACGATCGGGGTTATTCTCTGTTTTTTCAGACAACATTTCACACTCGTTGGCAATGTCCTGCATTTCGAGATATTGGCTATTCAAACGTTCAGAAAGGTCTTCAGCTTGTTTCATGTATGCAGATAGTTTCTGCATGATCTGAACTGTTTCTTTCAATTTAGATAGAGCTGCAAATTCTTCTCCATCGAGCAATTGATACACCTGTGATAAACCTGCTTTAATATCTTCTGAATGATTTAATATTTCTTGTTCTTTTTCAAGCTCTGCCTGTTCATCGGCTTGCAAATTTGCTTCGTATAATTGATTGAATTGATATTCAAAGTAGTCAAGATCTGCTTTAGCTTGTTCCGATTCAGCTATAACTTTTTTATATTCTTTGTCGAATATTCTCAATTGTTTATATTCTGTAGAATACTCCTCCAATAAAACATTGTTCCCAGCATACCAATCAATTACATTTAGTTGAAATTGTTTTTTACCCAATTCTAAATTTGAATGTTGCGAATGAATATCAATTAATTGCAAGCCTAATTCTCGAATAATGGCCAATTGAACCGGAGTATCGTTTATAAAAGCGCGTGATTTTCCAGAAGGTGTAATTTCTCTTCTCAACAAAATAAACTCATCATAATCGAGATCGTTTTGTTCAAAATAATTTTGCAGTTTAGTATTCTGAGAAACTAAAAACCGTCCCTCTACAATACATTTACTATTGTTTGAATTCAAAACTGTTGTATCGGCACGCTGACCTAAAATAAGCGACAATGCACCCATAATAATGGATTTACCAGCTCCGGTTTCACCTGTTATCACGCAAAAGTCGTTGTTGAAATCAACTTCGAGCTGCTGAATTATGGCATAATTTTCAATAGAGAGGTGCGACAGCATAGTTTACATAGGATTTAATTCACTACCCTTTTTTATTCTTCCGTACTTATTAGCATTGGTTGGATCACATTCACTTAAAATTTGTACAACACGATTTTGTTCGTCGGGATAAGAATTAGAAAATATACTTACTAATTCATTTGATTTTGAATCGAAAAATAGTTGAGTAATATACAACCTCGATCTTGCCCTAAATACTTTTTGAATTAAACGCAAGGCCTCGGCAATTTCAGCTCTCCCACTTTCTACACTTTCAGCCATGGTATCGAGCCCTTTTCGATGATACATATAAATACATTCACGGAATGAACTGTAACTACTGTTTAAAATATTTTCGACGATCCAATAGCGGTTATAATCAGATTCAAAAGCCTTCCATCCTTTTGTAGTTACTGGATAGTTTTGTGAGTCGTTTACAATTTGACGTGCTTTTTCGAAATATTCAGTCCCTCCATTCAGTTCATATGTATCGTAATCGAAACCCAAAATAATGTATGCATAATAAGCAAGAGTGCTCGTTAAATTGTCCTTGTTTCCGTTTTCAATAAATTCGATGGTTTGAAATTCTTGGTAGTTAATTCTGAAATATTCATCTCTGATGTTAAGTACTGTTGTTTTATATGAAGAATCAAATGCTGAACGCTTACTTTGTACAGTGATAATACCTGAATATTCATCGCCCGAAATTTGCTTATCTAATTGAATGTTTATACTACACTCAATTCTCTCGTTTGTTTTAAAAGAGTGATTGGTCCATTTACGGTTGTTCATAAAATCGTAAAGGTCCATTTGCATCGATCGGAAAATATTTTTATTTACTCCAGTAATTTTATTAGCATTTACACTAATGTTGCATCTTAATTCTTGTGTGTAGCCCGTTTTTAATAAAAAAAGGAATACAAGTATTGGAATAAGTTTCTTCATTTTTTTCATTTGAATGGTAAATTTAAAAAAATAGCCATTGATATTACAATGCCATTTAAACTCTCTACAATTAAAAGCAGAACATGTAAACATGTCTATTACAAGTTCATTTCTTGAACAATGTGATCTACAATATCTTTTGCTACCAATTGCTTAGATTTTAACTCAAATTCGAATGAATTATTATGTTTGTTGATGATTGAAATTTTATTAGTGTCGGTTTGGAAACCTGCACCTTTGTCGTTCAAGGAGTTTAAAACAATAAAATCGAGGTTCTTCTTTTTCAATTTTCTCTGTGCATTTTCCTTTTCATTGTTCGTTTCGAGTGCAAAACCCACCAAAATTTGATCGTGGTGCTTGATTTTCCCTAAACTTGCTGCAATATCTGGATTTGGTTTCAGTTCGATCGTAAAATTATTTTTATCACGCTTCAATTTCAAATCTGATTTTTCAACCGGAGTATAATCGGCAACAGCTGCACACATTATTGCACCATTGGTTCTTGGAAAAAGCGCTGTACTCTTCTCAAACATTTCGACAGCAGAAACTACATTAAATCGTTGTATGTTTGGGTGATTGGTTTGAAGCGAAACAGGACCAGCAATTAATTTCACGTTTGCACCTCTATTGGCTAGTTCTTCGGCAATTGAAAAGCCCATTTTACCAGATGAATAATTACCAATAAAACGAACGGGATCAATCTTCTCATGAGTTGGTCCAGCAGTAATTAAAAAGGTTTTATTTTTTAGTTTTTTTTTTGGTCGAAATAGTTCACAACCTCCTCTACAATTGCTTCGGGTTCTTTCATTCTACCTTTACCAACCAAGCCGCTGGCAAGCTCTCCAGAAACGGGTTCCAAAATAATATTCCCATAAGACTGAAGAGTCCCGATATTTTTTGTTGTAGAAGGATGAATATACATATCCAAGTCCATCGCAGGTGCTACCATCACGGGACATTTCATCGAGAGATATGTAGTAATCAACATATTATCAGCAATCCCATTTGCCATTTTCCCCATTGTTGAAGCCGACGCCGGAGCGATTAACATTAAATCAGCCCAAATACCTAAATCAACATGACTATTCCAAGTGCCGTCTTTTGCACCAAAGAATTCACTAATTACAGGTTTGTTCGATAATGCAGAAAGGGTTACTGCCGTTATAAACTCTTTACCGGCAGGTGTAATTACTACCTGCACCTCTGCACCTTCTTTAATTAGGCCTCTCAAAAGAGTAGCTGCCTTATAGGCAGCTATGCTTCCGGTTATACCGAGTATTATATTTTTTCCTTTCAGATTCACCTAAAAAAAAGGGTCTTAATTAAAAATTATTATTACGACTTACTTTCAAAGGGTTACGATGATAAATTGCTTGTTCAATAAATTCTTGAGTAGCAATTAAACTCGATTTTGGTAATCTTTCGTAGAATTTTGAAATTTCGATTTGTTCACGATTTTCAAAAACCTCTTCTAAATTATCAGAAAACGAAGCAAACTCAGAAAGTTTCTGATTCAATTCTTCCTTTAATTCAGAAGCAATTTGGTTTGAACGTTTTGCAAGAATCATTACAGTTTCGTAGATATTACCAGTTTCATTGGCCAATTTTTCAATATCTCTTGAAATTGTGTTGTTTGCTGCTGTTGTTTTTTTGTAATCCATATTTATTTTATTGAATTTTCAACTTTATTTAGTCAACATCTGTCTTTTCCTCATCATCTGTCTTCTTCTCATCATAACCCAAAAATTGTGAAAGTTGTTTAAAATCTCTTTTTACTTCTCTCACATATTTACTTTCAGGAAATTCGTCCACAAAGGTAAAGTATTCATCGCGAGCATCGTTCAAACGATCGCGTTTTTTTTCTTTAACACTGTTATTTCCTAATAAATACTTCGATTTGAATAACAAATACTTAATTTCTTCGCGATATTTAGTTGAAGGATAATCGTATAGACTATTATTGAGGGCAATTACGGCTGCCTTGTAATAGCTCATATCGTGGTATTGTTTAGCGCTTAAGTATGATTTATAAACAACTTTCTCGTTCATTTCATCAATCAAAATTGTTGCTTCTTCCACTTTATCGCTATACGGATACATATTAATGAATAGTTTAAGCGCATCAATAGCCCTTTGGGATATATCCTGATCGAGCTTTGCACTTGGAGAATTGCTATAGAAACAATACCCCACCATATACTGTGCTTCCTCGGCAAACTCACTTCGCGGATACTGGTCAACAATATTTTTAAAATAATGCCCCGCTAAAATAAAGTCACTTTGTTCAAAAGCACTTTTAGCATAGTAGAAGTATAAATCGTCCCCACGAGAGGTACCTCTAAATGCATAAACTAAACTTTGGAAAAGCTCAGAAGCGTGTACAAAGTCTCCGTCTTCGTAATATTCAATACCTTTTTTGTATTTATATTCGTAGTCGGTGCTTTTAACCACCTTACTATATTCGCTGCATGAAAACAGGAACGAGCTTAAAATCAATAAGAAAAACCACTTTTTATTCATAGCTAAAAATGTTGTGCAAAAGTATAATTTTATATGAAATAAAGAAACTCGAAATTTAAAGAATTCTTGTACACTCAAAAATTATTTATTGAAATTTAACACAATTTGTAAACACCTGTAAAAATTTTACATTTGCATCGTTTAATCAACTACACAATCAATGGATATTTTTGACAAACTCAGAACAGATAAAGGTGACCTCGGTCAATACCGCAAACAAGCACATGGTTACTTCTCTTTTCCAAAATTAGAAGGAGAAATTGGTCCTCGCATGAAGTTTAGAGGAAAAGAAGTTCTAAACTGGAGTCTTAACAACTATATTGGATTAGCAAATCACCCAGATGTGAGAAAAGCTGATGCTGAAGCTGCGAAAGAATACGGAATGGCATACCCCATGGGCGCACGTATGATGTCTGGACAAACAAGCAAACACGAAAAATTGGAAGAAGAATTGGCCTCTTTTGTAAAAAAAGAAGGTTCATTTCTATTGAATTATGGATACCAAGGAATGGTTTCAATTATTGATTCAATTGTTTCACGTAACGATGTTATTGTATATGATTCAGAATGCCACGCTTGTATTATGGACGGAATTTTCCTTCATAAAGCGAAAGGCGGTAAAAGTTTTGTATTTGCTCACAACGACATGGAGAAATGCGACAAGATGTTGCGTTTTGCAACTAAACGTGTTGAAGAAACAGGCGGTGGTATCTTAGTTATAACCGAAGGTGTTTACGGAATGACTGGCGATTTAGGACGTTTAGATAAAATTATTGCCTTAAAAGAAAAATTCAACTTCAGATTATTAGTTGACGATGCTCACGGATTTGGAACCATGGGAGCAACTGGTGCTGGTACGGGCGAACATTTTGGTGTTCAAGATGAAATTGACATCTACTTTTCTACATTTGCAAAAGCAATGGCCGGTATAGGTGCATTCGTTGCAGGTGACGAAGACGTAGTAAATTTCCTTCAATACAATATGCGTTCACAAACGTTTGCAAAATCACTTCCAATGCCTATGGTAATTGGTGGTTTAAAGCGATTAGAATTATTAAAAGAACGCTCTGAACTTCGCGAAAACCTTTGGACTGTAGTTAACCACTTACAAAATGGTTTAAGAGAACAAGGTTTTGATTTAGGAGCTGCAAATTCTCCAGTTACTCCTGTTTATCTTAAAGGTGGTGTTGCTGAAGCGACTAACGTTGTGATGGATTTACGTGAAAACTACAATATTTTCTGTTCAATTGTAATTTACCCGGTAATACCTAAAGGAGAATTATTATTGCGTTTAATTCCTACTGCAAATCATACGCTAGAAGATGTGGATTATACAATTAAAGCATTTACCGAAATTCGCAAAAAATTGGATGATGGTAAATATTCAACCACTCAAATTGCGAACGTATTCGACAAATAGATTTATTTGAAATATAGAGTAAAAAGGAAAGCTGAACAGCTTTCCTTTTTTTATTGGTGAATAATTTTTTCTTAAGATATTGAAAAAATGTACTCATAATACAACATATATGTTGTTGAATACATCGTTGGCATTGGATTCTCCCATAAGTCTTCTTCCCAAACAGAAAAATTATTGTAAATATTTTCTGTATATCCAACAACTTCTGTGGGTGAGAATTTAATTTTTATCATCTCTTCTCCTTGAACAATTACATGAATACTATCAAATACATGTACAATTAATTCTACTGGAGAATAACTTAAATTAACGCAAGCTCGACCCAAGCATCTCTCTTAGCGTCTTATTTACTGACTATTACATAATTTATTTTTTGGTCATTGGTCATTAGGGAAATTAAATATAGAGTCAATAAATGACTTTTTTCTAATGACAATTGACTCGTCAGTTCTGCCATAACCGAAGAATTCTTTTTTAATAGCTGAATTTCAATCGTATACTATTTTTCCTTATAGAGAGCTGACGTTTTATTACTAGAATAATATAAAAACTCTCTTTGTATATCTAAAGAATCATATGGTTCAAATTCTAAATTTCTACTAGCACTTCCTTTAGCAAAAAACACATCCAATGCTATACGTGTAATGTAATCTTCTATAATTTGGACTATTTGTTAATTATTCGAAGCATTTAATGGATTGTTATTAAAAAAGAGTGCAAACCAATAACTATTTTCTTTTTTTGTAATTATTCAAATTAATCTAGTACTCATTGAAAAAATAAAAGATACTGTTATGTTTAGAACCGAAGTTGTTAAGTCGAAGAATTTACGCAAAACCATATTTTTTAAAATATACAATGTATTGGCCTTCCTAATTTTTCTATTTATTATTTCCATGATGCTAAAAATATGGGGAGAAGACTCAACCATTAATACGTTTATTACCGAAAACTATACCAGTATTGTACAACCTGTTATTATGGGCCTTGCTTTGGTGCTCTTTCTATTTTCAATGTGGGTTCGTAATGCTGCTAAAAGTCCTCAACGTTTAGGCTCTATCGAATTAGATGAAAATGAATTAAAATACCTTGAGAACGACGAACTCGTTGAAACAATCTCTCTTGAAAATGTTGACAATATCGAGTTTGAATTCTTTTCATTTCGAATGAAGGGAAATCCAATGGGATGCATGAACTACCTTAGCTTGAACAATAGGTCTGGTTCAAAGAACTACGAAATTGTTATACCCAATACAATGGTAAAGGCAGAATTTGGTGAATTATTGTCTAGAATAAATAAGCAAACCCCGGTAAAAATTAAATTCTCCTATTTCCTAAAACAAGTATTTGGCGATTCTGATTTCAAATTTGAAAAATAAATTTCAATACCGATGAAAACTTTCCAGATTAAAAAAGACAAATGGTACCATTCCGATTATTCAATATATTTCAATAATCAATTGGTAGGCGAGTTTTTACCTGAGAATTTCAAGAACTCGAACCGCTTGTCCTTACGGGATAAATATTATACCCTTCAGAAGAAAAGTATCTGGAAAGATGAAAAAGAAATTTACTTGGGAAACATTAAAATTGGCGAAATTATTCCAAAGCCTTTTAAAGACCAAGCCATTATCAATATTATAGGCCAAGGTGAATTTATATTGAAAAAGACCAGCACTTGGAAGAGTATTAGAACATTGTTCCGTGGCGAACAAGCTATTGCCGAATGCCGTTCAAAGGATTTCTCTTCGACCTTTACCATTGGCGACCAAATTGATGAAAATGTATTAGCTGCCATGATGTTTGTTAGCATGCAACAAAAACATGCCTACGTTGCGTTCATCGCCTTAATTCCAGTATTCATTACAATTTTCAATTAAATTCAATCTTTTGTTATAAATACAATAGCAGAGTATATGAAAATCTCCTTTCAAACTAGCTAATAGTTTGTAGGTAAAACCTAGATTTTTTAAGTACCCTGCCATTGCTTATTTAAACATTCTGTTTTTATCTATCGACAAGAAAACAAAAGTCGATTTAGATCATTCCATTTGAATGTGCCATTGTTTCAGGTATTATTTGCTTAACTGACCAATGTTCTACTATCAATCCATTTGATAAGTTATAAATGTTATACTGAACAAATCTCTTATCACAATTTCTAATCTCTGATTGCGTCAAAACAAAATTATGCTCACCAATTAGCAGATTAAGTTGAAAAGATTCGTAATTAGTCTCAAATTCATTGATGTTAAGATTACCTGCAATAAAGTCAGTTGATTTATTA